>WRKC01000102.1 GCA_009778275.1 Methanomassiliicoccaceae archaeon | reverse complement strand
GAGGTGTTTGACGGACATTAATGTTATTAATGCATGGAATGATATATTTTCATCATGGGCATCGACGGCGTTTCGGCGGAGAATCTTCTCAACATAATAATGGACGAGGTAGACGAAATGCTCATCATCAACGATTCCGACAGGAATGTGATATGGATGAACCGTGCCGCACAGCGCAACCTAGGCATTTCCCTTGAGGATGCCGTCGGGTCGAAATGCTACGAGCTGTTCGGGGCCACATGTTGCTGCGACAGCTGCGTCGCGAATCATACGCTCGGCGGTCCTCATCACCGCGGGCGCAAATTCAAGTGCACGAATATCGACAAAGGATACGAATGCAGGCCCGCCCCCTACTATAAGGAGGGAAAGCTGAAGATAGTCATACAGCGCATACGTTCGCTGGACAAAAATGAATAAATAGCGATATGCGATAATGGGTTCGTGACCACAGAGATATCTGAATTCTTCCTCCCCATCGCGGTCGTGACCTGTTACGCAGCGTTCATGGCGATACTCAATTGGGTCAGAAGACCCAAAGAAGCGTGAGGCCCGTCGGTTTTTGTTCGGGGGACCGTTCCTAAAATATACTCGTAGTTCGATTTCTACACAGGTGAGCAAATGGCAAACATTCCCAATAATGTACTGGAGCTGATCAGGGCCCGAACGACGACCAAGATACTCGTGACGGCATCGAAAGACGCGAAGCCTCACGCGATAGTCGCCGGCAGCATCGCAGCGCCGACGGCAGACACGATGGTGGTCGGAGAGGTGCTGATGAAAGTGTCGGCAAAGAACCTTCTGGAGAATTCAAAGGCGGCATTCCTGATCAACGCGGGGAAAGATGCTTTTGAGATCGATTGCACCGCAAGGGCGCGCCTTGAGAGCGGCCCGGAGTACGAGGCCATGAACAAAGAGCTTGCGGCGATCGGACTCAAGGCGGCGGCCGTTTGGGTGTTCAGGGTCGATGCGGTCTTCGAGCAGGGCGCATCTCCTGCAGCAGGGACAAAACTGGCCTGAGAACTCGGTCACGCACCCCCTGGGGCATATGTACGCATGCGGCGGTTCATGATGCAGTGGACACAGGATATGCGGAAAGATCCGGGGGGCGGCTGCAGGCACCGGACGGAATGATGATGAGACAGCGGGTGATTGGCTGGTCTATGAAAAAGAGAGAAGGATCAATTACATCGTGATGGCCGTCGGCGTGTTGTCGGTCGCGGCCGGATCGATGATCTATTTCACTTCCAACAAGACGGCGGGGGTCCTGCTCCTTATCATAGGCGTTTCGCTGTTCGTCATCACATTTTCGATCTCAAACGTATTCTTCAAAATAAACATGATCGAAACGATGGAAAACCGTAAAAAGATGAGATGATGGTGTGATCTGAAAGCGCGGATACCGCGCTTTAAGAAAGGGTAAATCGTTTGAAGGAAGATCAGAATCTCCTTCTGTCCCCGCCGCCGCTCCTTCCCTCGGGCTGGTGTTTCTTGAAGCAGTCCCTGCAGTACACAGGCCTTCCCTGTGTAGGCTTGAACGGCACCTCGCACTCGTTACCGCAGTCCGAGCATTTTGTCTTAAAATATTCCTTGGGTTGATCCCTGCGGTCTCCCCTAAATCCTCCGCTTCCGTAGGCCATTTTTTATTCCTCTGTTTTCTTTGGGTATTCCCAATACTCTACCTTTGCCTCTTCAACGATGGACTAGGAGCAATATTTGAATGCCTGTATCTACACATATCATTCAGTTTAAAAACGTTACTGTTGAACCCGGCCGCAAAAGGTGATATTTTAAAATGGTTTGGATGGGGTTCTCAGATATCTCGGCCCTCAAGAGCTTTTTTCAATATCTCCATCTCTTCGTCGGACAGCGTTATGCCCTTTCCCATCTTCTCCCCATCGGGAGACCATTCTCTGATATCGTATTTCGGGTCCCTGTCATTCCAGCTGATCAGGTTCAGCTCTTTCGTCCAGCCCTTTGATGATTCCGAGAGAACTGCGATCTTCTCGACAATTTCGTATTTGAACTCAACCGGCATCGGTTTTCACTCTCTTCCCCGCATTACGCTTTCCAGATATATAATAAAATAGGATACAAATAAGAAAACAATAAAGGAACTAATAGAGGGTCTCAAAGACAAAAGGACGGACGCCGTTAATGCAGAGCGTGCGGCGACGGAACAGGCAATAAAAATCCTTTTCAAAAGACCCAGAAGATAATAAACACTCTATTTTTTAAGAAATACTTAAATATAATAAATTCGGTACTTTTTCCATGTCATTCTTTGACGACAATAAAAAAGTAGGACTTGCGCTCATCATCGTGGGTCTCATCAGCATAATTGTTGCTGTCGCTTCAATCGCGGTGGCGTATTCGGATAGTATCGCGGACAAAGCGGCTTTTGCTGTAAGTGCGATCGGTAGCGTGATATTCGGTCTGCTTATC
The DNA here is from genome assembly GCA_009778275.1 of Methanomassiliicoccaceae archaeon. Lineage (GTDB taxonomy): Archaea > Thermoplasmatota > Thermoplasmata > Methanomassiliicoccales > Methanomethylophilaceae > Methanoplasma. The sequence continues at coordinate 37,576 of WRKC01000102.1, read as the reverse complement.
ATGTTCTTCGGATTTAACGTGCGCAAAGGCTCCAACGACAAGGTCGGGATCTTATCCGGACTCTTTAGGGTCCTCGGTATCGCGACAATACTCGGAGCGATATTCACTGCAATATCTGTAGCCATGATCGGCGATATCGGCGCGGGGATAGTCTCAGCCATCATTGAGATAATCATCGGTCTGATTTACCTGTGGGTATCCTTCAAGATCGCCGGCGGAAACAAGAACGTCATCAGCAAGATCCTTTGGGTCATACTGCTCGTGTTCACCCTGATATTGGCCATCCTGGCGCTCATAGCGTTCTTTGTGGTATTCTCCGGGGACCTGTGGCTTATTCTGGCGGGTATCAGCAGCCTCTGTTCGTTCTTCGTGTACGTCTACGCCTTCATCGCGCTTCTCTCACCGGAAGTCAAGAGCTCGATGGGCGTCTGAACGAACCGATGCGGTCAAACCCTTTAAAAACAATTTCATTTCTTTCATAAAGGTTTATATTCTTGTTCCGAATAGAACTCTACGTAGGCGAAGCCGAATGTGATATCTGGCTCGCCCGAACGGTGTAACCGATGGATCTGTTCCTGATACTGATAATCTTGCTGATGGTCGTTCTCGTCCTGCTTTCGGCATACTTCGCATGTTCCGAGACGGCCTATACGGGCATGAACCTGATAAGGGTCAAGAACCTTGCATATGAAGGCAATAAGAAAGCGGAGAAGGCTGTCAGGATCTACGAGGACTACGACAAACTTCTGACAACCACTCTCATCGGCAACAGCGTGGTGAACATAACCATCGCCGCATTGGCGACGATGCTCTTCTCTGATCTGATGGGCGTAGCATGGGGCGTCGGCACAGCTACGCTGTTCACGGCGACCGTGATATTGGTGTTCGCAGAGGTTACCCCCAAGACCATGGCCAAAAGGAATGCCGAGCGCTATGCCCTGTGGCTTGCCGGTTCCATGCACATCGTCATGGTGATCCTTACACCGATAACATGGGCGTTCATCAAGCTAGCGAACTTTCTGGCAAGGAATGCGAAGAACGATTCCGCCGAGACCCCGTCGTTCACAGAGGACGAACTTCATGTGATGATCGACGAGGTAACGGAGGAGGGCGCACTCGAAAAGAGCGAGGGAGAACTGATCAAATCCGCCATGCAGTTCGACGACATCAAGGTATCCGAGATGTATACGCCGAGATCTAACATAACCGTCGTCGATGTGAAGACAGGCTCGGAAGAACTTAAAGAACTGTTTCTGGAGTCGGAATACTCCAGGATACCGGTGTTTGAAGGGTCCGTTGACCGTATCATCGGCGCCGTCCATATGAAGGATTTCTTTTCAAGATATGTAATCGGTGAGCAGTTCACCGCAGAGGACATCATAATGCCAGTGAAGTTCGTTCCCGAGAACACGAGCATTGCGGTCCTCCTCAGCGACCTCCAGAAGATGCACATCCATCTGGCGGTGGTGTTGGACAATTTCGGAAAGACACTCGGCATCGTGACGATGGAGGACATCCTTGAAGAGCTCGTCGGGGACATTTGGGACGAGAGCGACGAGGCCATATACCCCATCCATGAGGACAAGGACGGAAGTTTCGTTGTCCCGGGCGAGGCGGGGATGGCCGACATGATGAAAAGGATAGGGGTGGAATTCGACGCCGGCGATTTTCACGGTCATTCCGTAAGCGAATTCATGTCGCAGAGGATCGAAGGCATCCCGAAAAGAGGCGACATAGTAGATCTTGGCGGCTCAAGGATAACAGTAAAATCAATGAAAAGCCGCCGTGTGAAAGAAGCCAGGATTTGTACCTCAAAGAACGTCAAATGTCCGGACGATCAAGAGAACTGAGGAATTCGGTCATTTTCCCCACAGCGATCTTTTTCTTGGCCGGATGGGAAGCTATCTTGCCTGTCAGGGACAGAACGTCCCCGTGATGCGCTATTCTGTATCTTCCCTGTACAAGTTCTTGTTTGTCAAGCCTGAGGAAGAAGACGCAATCATCATCGATCCGGTCATCCAGATTCTCTTTGAGTTGCCCTATCATCTCCTGTCCGAGCTTAAGGAAAACCGAGGTCGTATCCTTCTGTTTGGACAGTTCCGCGCTGAAGATCAATATGCGGTTCCCATGCTCACTATCCGCTATGTCCAACTCGAACTCATCGGTCCCGAGCAATTCCGCCATCGCATCATGGATGACCTCCTCGTTCTCGGTGGCGTAGCAGAAAACGTTGACCCTGAGCCAATGGAATGTACCCTGCATGCTCTGACGATGATATCCCGATTAATAATACTTACAATCAGCGTAACGGAGACGGAAGGAACGAGGCGAATCCTTCAGGGTCCGACAGGGAGATCGTGAACACTCTTCTTCCCGTCAGCTTCAGAGAGATGCCGCGGTCGTATCCTATGCTGATGAGGTTCTTGAAGATCACTTTCTTCATGCCCCACCCGCTGTAGTTGCGGATCACGGTGATCTCGTCTATCTTATGGTCGATGACATCTTCGAAAGGTATCGCATACCGTTTGAGGGATCTGATCCTTATCACGTTATCTTCAATGGAGACCCTGAGTTTGACAGCCCAGCAAAAGATGATCATCGCGGCAAATATGGCCGATGTGGCGGCAAACATCCACACGGGTGTGTCAACGGCATCAATGAAAGAGCATATCAGTATGAAGGCGTCGGTCGCTATCAGCACGGCGGCCATGATGAAGAATGTGTTCTTCGGCAGGATGTCCTGCACCTCTTCGAATGTCTTTGCCGTCTCATTCACAGATGTATATGTTCCTTTGTTATTAGAAAAGTATCGTTTAATTCATCTTAAAATGAATGCGATGCGGGCCGAGGCAAATCCAGATAAACGCGGATATTGGCAAGATTTATATTGTAAGTCCTTATTCGAGTGAGTACGGGCCCATAGCTTAGACTGGCTGGAGCGTCCGGCTGATAACCGGAAGGTCGAGAGTTCAAATCTCTTTGGGCCCACTATCGCCGGCCGGCCAAGCTGAAAATATCGGTTTATTGAAATGCCTCTGTATCGTTCGCCGTATTCTCATTCGGTTTGCAGCGGCTGTCTGACAGTTGTCTTATGCGCCTTTTCTCCTAAGCAGAGCGACAGTCACGCCGATGCCGATCACTGCGATCAATGCTATGCATATCAGGAACATTGTGTCGACGTTGCCGTTGTTGTCATCATCGTCGCCGATGTACCCCGTACCCGTGGATATGTTCACAATGATGGCATCCCGCGCTCCTTTGGTATAGAAGCCTTTCCAATCGCCGTTACCGAAAGAGGTCGCGTCCGAATACCCTACGGCAACGATATGGTCCAATGTCGTTGTTGCTGAATAGAAGCAATCTCCGCCCGCGCCACCGTAATTCCTTATCCATACGGCCTCTCCGTCACTGTCGTACCTAACGGCGGTGGCATCATCGTACCCCTTTCCCTCGATGCCTGTCCAATCGCCGGTGCCGAAGCTCGATGCACTCGAACTGCCAACCGCAACGACCCCATCAGATACCGTCACCACGTAGCGGAATTGATCGGCGCCTGCCCCGCAGAAGCATTTCTTCCAGACCACGTTGCCGCTGTTGTCGAATTTCACGATGGTCCCGCCCATTGTGCCCTTTACGGTGAATCCTTCCCAGTCGCCGCTGCCGAAGGACTCCGCCACCGAATACCCTACGGCAACGACCCCGTCCGGCACCGATGTTACCGAATAGAAATAATCGCTATAGCCTCCGCCGAAGTTCTTCTTCCAGACCACGTTGCCGTTGTTGTCGTATTTCACGATTATCGCATCAACGCTGCCCTTTTCCACGTAACCATCCCAGTCAAAGTTACCGTAAGCGCCTGAAGAGTACCCAACTGCGACATAGCCGTCCGATACGGCTGTCACACCGGTGAAATAATCGTATACAGACCCGCCGAAGTTCTTCTTCCAGACCACGTCGCCGTTGTTGTCGAATTTCACGGTGATCGCATCGATATAGCCTTTTTTGGTGACGCCTTTCCAGTCGCCGTTGTCGAAGGAGGGCGAGGTAGCGAGTCCCGAAACGACGAATCCATCCGGTGTCGCCACCGCAGATAGGAAATAGTCGTCGCCTTTGCCGCCGAAGTTCTTTTTCCAGACCACGTCGCCGTTGTTGTCGAATTTCACAATGATCGCATCGACGCCGCCTTTTCCTGTGATGCCTATAAAGTCGCCGCTCTCGAAGGACTCTTGAAACGAATATCCTACTGCAATGACCCCATCCTGCACAGCTATCACGGAACGGAACTGATCGGTGCCATTCCCGCCGAATTCCCTCATCCAGACCACATGACCACTCCTGTCGTATTTCACGATGGTCGCATGGATATAGCTTACTCCGATGATATCTTCCCAGTCGCCTGTGCCGAAGGAATCCCCCGCCGAATATCCTACGGCGACGAAGCCGTCCGGCACCGCTACCACGGAACGGAACGTATCGTCGCTGGCCCCGCCGAAGTTATTTTCTTTGAAGAGATCGCTCTTGTCTGCCGCAGAAACAACTGTGACCGGCATAATAAGGACCAATATCGCCGCCAAAGCCAATAGGAGGAACATATTTTTTCTGATTTTCATGGGCGTCACTTTCTTTCAGTCCGTTTGAACAAAGGGTCACGACGGCTATATCAGGGGTCACGACGGCTCATATCAATATTATATATAATGTCACTAAATAATAAAGTTTTGATATAGACGGGTTAAGACGGATCCGCGGCCTTTAAAAAAGGTCATCTTTTTAGAAAATAGATAATGAAAATGTTTCTCTGAATATGTTTCGTAATGGTAATATTCTCTGATCCGGCCGGTATCTTCTCTACGAGGAAATGTATCGGCCCCATACAATTTTTTATAGAGAAAATATCCGCCCGATCGGATGACAATACCATCTTAAATGCAGTGCAGTATACTCTTTGTGCAATTCGCAAGCGCAAAAGAGAACGCCGACAATAAGACGAACACGGCGGGGAAGCAGGAAAAAACCATCAAACGAAAAGTCACTGAGGAGAAAATACTATGGCCGACAACACATCAAATGGACTGCCCGATATAAAGCTGGGCAAATATTCTGTCAAAGAATTGATCCAAATGTCTGATTCAGAATTAAGCACAGAGTCTGTAAAAGAATTGATCCAAATGTCCGAAATAGAATTAGATAAACTGTCCGGCAGATATGAGCTCGCGTTAAAGGATCTGTTGAAGGGCGACGGGATGAGCCCATGCAGTAATAACAGGTTCCGTGTCGAGATCGACGGGATCCAGCAGGCCGGATTTTTCAAATGCACGGGGCTTGGAACGAGCATTGAGGTCATTCCATACGATGATGGTGTATCTCAAAAAGCACAAAGACTCACAAGCAGAGTGAGTTATTCCAACGTAAAGCTCACGTGGGGAGTCACTGCTTCTCGCGAACTGTATGACTGGCATAAAAATGCCATCAACGGCAACATTATTCGCAAAAACGTGAAGATCACACTGATCGATGAGACAGGTAAAGATCTGGTAAGCTGGCATCTCACCAATGCATGGCCGTGTGCGTGGGAAGGACCGAATTTTACCGCCTTGGGCACAGATGTGGCTGTTGAATCAATAACACTGGTTTACGATGGGATCTCATAAGCAAAGTTAGGAAACCGACATTCAGACGGCGGTACTCTGAAATATAAATAACCCATACAAGAAACGGTTTAAATGACTGGCAGATACGATCCTTTTTTGAATTTTCGTTTCCGTATAGAGATAGATGGGATTCAGCAGGCGGGGTTCCGCGATGTGACCGGGTTTGACGCGAACATCGGCGTGGTCTATTATCGGGAGGGTACCGATCCCAAATATGTTCGCAAGTTGAGTGGTTTGGCCACATTCGGCCCACTGTTGCTGAAATGGGGAGCAACATCATCTCTGGATATCTACAACTGGTTCAAAGCCGGTATTGACGGTGCGGCAGAGAGGAAGAACATCTCCATCATCGCTGTCAATGAGAACGGCGATGACGAGGCGCGTTGGAACATCATGGGAGCATGGCCTTCGAAGTATATCGCGCCGGCCTTTGATGCTATGGCCAACGAGATCGCCATTGAGGCATTGGAGATCACTTTCGAGCGGATCGATAAAGTAGGGTAAAGGCAGCCTTTCAACTTACGGCCAAAGCAAAAAGGTGGCTGTTACCGCAGACGGAGACAGCACCTTTTTGTAATTATTAAAAAAATAATGTATGGGGAACCCCATGTTTATTTTTTCTGGAATTCGCCGGTCTTCTTATGTTTAACAACCCTTGACCCCTCATTGTTGGAGACAAGCGTCTTCACATAATCTTCCGCCTCTGCCTTTGTCCTGAACAGCTTCGTGGCCCTTGCGGCGCCTTCCGCCTTGACCTGCCACATGCCGTCCTCATCCCTCTTTGTTATGTGCCAAACTTTGTTGTCTGTTTTCTTCGCAGCAACGGGTTTTTCCGTTTTTTTCTTTACTTCCGCCATTTCCGGTTCCTCTTTGATCTCTTTTTCTTCTTCAGGTTTATCCCTGGATGTTGCCCACGCAGCATCTTTCTTCTTTTCGGCCCCCCCGTCTTTCTCTGGTCCTTTCTCTTTTTTCGGGGATTCTTCCTTTTTCTTAAATTTATCAAAAAAACTCATACCCGTCCCCCTTTGTTCATTTCTGGTCTTTAACAAGTATCAGGTGCCATCCGAAATCCGTTTTTACCGGCCCCACGAGATCGCCCTTCTTTGCGTTAAAGGCGGCGTTCTCAAAGGGAGCGACCATCTGCCCCTTCTGGAACCACCCAAGGTCTCCGCCCTTCTTTCCGGAAGGACAGCTGGAGTGTTTCTTAGCGACATCCGCGAAGTTCTTTCCCTTCAGGATCTCTTCTTTGAGGTCTTTGGCCTCTTTCTCAGTTTTAACAAGGATATGCGCAGCGTTTACCTGTTTTACCATGAACAATGTAGCGTATCCGTAGTTTATATGTTATTTGCTTAAAGTGTTCAAAAATAATTATATTTCTCTATTCCCATACAACGAAAGATGAACAGGACAAACCAGGCACTGATGGGAACCATTATCGGGGTTGCCTTTGTTTTCGCCGCATATTCGTTCGCACTTTTGGTAATGGACATTTACGGCGTGACATTCGAGTTCGAGCTCAACCAATTCTACGATTGGATAGTAATGATAATACCGGAATCCGTTCGCGATGCGTACTGGAGCCTTACCGAACTTTATACCGACCTCGGAGGAGAGGACACTACGTATCTCTCGATCGGCCTATTCGCAATAGGGTTTGCGCTGGTGGCCGCCGGGTGCGCATCCAGACCCACCTTTGACATGAAGGGAGGCGATGACGATCCGCAGGAGTATATATTCACGCACAAACCGAAAGGATTCCTGTGGTGCCTGATGATCCCGTGGAACATTCTCACGGTCGCCTGGAGGCTGAAGAAGGTGCCCGTCATACTTCCGATAATATTCATTCCCTTCATGCTGCCGTTCGCGCTGATTATGGATGTCTTCCTGGCGGTGCTTTTTGTTATCGGTTGGGCATTCATGGCGGTCAGGATAAAGCTGGCCGCATCAAAGGATCTTGATGCTTATGAAAAAGACACTCAATATGCGGTCTGCCCCAGATGCAAGAGGAATTTCTTTCAGCCAGACATCAGGTGCATATGCGGCCTTGTCCTGTCGTATCCCGTCCCCAACAAGTACGGGGTGAAGTACCACACCTGCAACAGAGGGCATAAGATCCCAAGCACCAACGCCAACGGGTCAAGGGCCAAGATGCAGGCATCATGCCCATTCTGCAAAGGAGATATGCTCACTCATGAAGCGAAGCCCGTCGCGATATCCATGGTCGGATCGGTCGGTTCCGGAAAGACCACCATGATGATATCCGCAGTAGAGACGATGGCCGTCATGGCGAAAGAGAAGGGCATTGTTTCCGAGATAATAACAAACGGGATATCTTTCAACGCCCAGCGCGGGAAGGCCAACATCCCCCCCACTCACGCCGGGGAACTCGATTCGGAATACTTTTTCCTCAGGTCGAGGGACCTGCCGGAGAAACAGATAATCATCAACGACATATCCGGGGTGGAATTCCAGCCGGACAAGGATAAGATACTCTTCGAAGAATATTACAGATACAACGACGGCATAATCCTGGCCATAGACCCGCTCGAGGTAATGGCGCTGTATCACTCCCAGTCTCCGACAAAGGGTTCGAAGAACACTCCCGTCGCGACGCTGGAGTCGTTCTACCATATGTACACTGAGATCAACGGGTACGGACCGGCGGTGAAATCAACGGTCCCGTTCGCGGTCGTTCTGACGAAGATGGACGACCCGAAGGTAAGGTCGGCTATCAATGCGGAGGATTCGCCTGTCGAATTCCTCAACAAGTACGGCCACAAGATGGTAGTGGACATAGCTCAGTCGGCTTTCAAGAACGTCAGATTCTTCAAGGTGGCATCTCTGGGAGAGAACAACAACGCCGTGGACCCCTTCATATGGATATTGGCGGAGAACGATAAGGACCTTAAGGCCAAGATGTTCTGACGGTCAAACGGGGGGCCTTTCCTCCCTGCCGTCGGAAAACCCGATGAATCTTTCCGTACCTTTAGGATGGAACTTATCGACAAGGTCCCACGGCCAGTTGTTGAACTCTTCTTTCCTGATGAAGTTCATCGCTTCTCTGACGTCCTTGTCCGAACCCAGTATGACGGGCCCGAAGGAGGACATCCTCTCCCCTATGGGTTCGCCCTCAAGCAGCCAGTAAGCGCCCTCGGAATCTCCGTTGGTGAAAGTAACGTCCTCATCCCCTTTGAGCTTGAATCTTGTCATCACCTCGTACTCTTCGTCTCCGAAACTTACGGTGCTTCCTTCGACGAAATAGAGGTTCCTGTTGATAGTGCGGGAAACCTTCGGCAATGTGATCTTCGACCCCGGAGACATTTTTATCAGCAGTATTCTGACGCGGTGCTCCTTATCGGAGGCCCAGGAAACGGTGTTCGGAGGCAGCGCATCCGCACCGCCGAAACTTCCGGCTATTATTTTCACAGTGTAACTCCCGCCGTTCTCGTCGCTTCCTGTTATTATAGGGATCCTTTCGGACCATATGGTTCTGACCTCCGGGGCGGACCCTTTGTCCTTCAGCGGCAGATTGATCATGATCTGGGTTATGTCGTTCGGGTTAGGGTGGTCATCGTATGCGAGAGGATACATCTCGTCATGCAGATACATACTCCCCGCCGATACCCATTGCACATCGCCGAAACCGAACCTTCCCTGATTGCCGAGCGAATCGAAATGATCTATGAAGCCGACCTCCGGCACAGTGACGGTCTCGTAGCCCCAGTGCGCATGCATGGGAAAGCCCGGAACGACCTTGCCGTGATACATCCGGAAACCGAATATCTTTTTGTAATCCCTTCCAAGGTTCCTTCCGCTTATCTTCTGTATTGGCGGAGCCTGCTGGGCGTTGCCTTCCGGATAATCGTCGGCGTGGTGGGAAGCGAATACGAACGGATCCTCAGTATCCCAATGGATCTTCAAATATTGCGTCTTAATGACAGGTCCAGATATTTTCTTTCCGAACATCCCGATCACAGTTACGTTAAGCAGACAATAGGTTAAAAACATCGGCCCTGCTATGGTTGAACATGGCCGGAGACAAGGAAGAGCGGGAAGGAGTGCGGCTCAACAAGTTCCTGAGCGAAGCGGGGACCGCATCGAGAAGGGGGTCCGACCGGGTCATCGAAGAGGGGAGGGTGACCATAAACGGAAGGACCGGGGTCCTCGGCGACAAGGTCTTTCCGGAGGACAAGGTATGCGTCGACGGCAAAGAAATAAAAAGAGTGAGCGAGGACATAATCCTTGCATTCTACAAACCCGCCGGGATAACCTCGACATCTGACCCCGGTGATGAGGATAACGTGATAGACTTCATAGGGTATCCGAGAAGGATATTCTCCATTGGAAGACTCGACAAGGATTCCGAAGGCCTTCTCCTGATGACGAACAACGGCGATCTGGCCGACAGAATAATGCGCTCTAAGAACGAACATGAAAAAGAGTACATGGTGAGGGTGGACAAGGACATTACAAGAGAGTTCATCGAAAAGATGTCCGGCGGAGTGCTTCTGGACGACGGCAGGGTGACCAAGAAGTGCTTTGCCGAAGCGGTGGGTCCGAGGGAATTCAGGATCGTCCTGAGACAGGGGCTCAACAGGCAGATAAGGAGGATGTGCGGCCAGCTGGGTTATGAAGTAAGGAATCTGAAACGCATAAGGGTGGTCAACATCACTCTTGGGGACCTCAAGGAAGGCCGTTACAGGGATATTTCGAAAAGGGAAAGAGATGAACTGTACGAACAGCTCGGCTTGAAATGATCTTTACCACGGCGGCCGGCCCGTATTTCTGAGAGCCTCGTTGTATCTTTCTATCGTGATCTTCGCGTCATAGATCGACCAGACCCAATATCCGATGTAGATGACGAAGGCCGCTATGACAGCGAATGCCCCTCCGTAGGGCCCGGCCACAACATCGCTTATGATGATTAGTGCCAACACGGGTATGAATAAAAACACCCATGCCAATAATATGATGAACCCTCTTGCTATCTTCCCCGCATACATCTGGCCCCCGCCTATGACCAGCAGGGCGATGATAAGGCCGACCCCCACTTCCTTTTCGCGAAGATTCGTAAACGTAGCGTATCGGCCGTAGTTCTTCACGGGCTGCCCGCAGTGTTTGCAGTGGTTGGCATCGTCGTCTATCGCGTTCCCGCAGTTATGACAATACAAGTTCTTTGGTCTCCGACCTTTGTAATGATTCTGTTGCTATAAATATATAGATATATAAAATGAAAATAGGGGGCAGTGCCCCCGTTTATTCGTTCGGTTTAGCGACCTTTTCCATGAGTCCCTGGGAATCCTTGATCTCGGAATCAGACATCTGGAGTTTGTTCTGCAGCTGGTATTCGGTGTGCAGAGACAAGCAGTCCACATGCGAGACCAGTATGCCCTCGTCCGTCGCGATGAACTTGACGGTGATGGGGGTGCTCCTGGTCACTCCTTCCGGCAGGTCCATCTCGAAATCTCCGACGCTGTATCCGTCGATCAGCTCGATCCTCTTCCCCTGGTCGTTGTTGGAGGCGGAGTTCTCGAAGATCTCCACTTTGATGGAGGTCTGGCCGTCGTCCACCGGATAATAGGTCTTGGTGGCGACTATTGGGAGCACCTCGTTCCTGAAGATGATGTTCGAGATCATCTCCCTCTCCCTTCCGTCGTCGTACACGGCCTTGATCCCGAAGGATTTGCTCAGTACGTTGTGGACTGTGATCTCTCCTTCCTTGGGGACATAGGTCTCGCCTGCCGCGACCGCCGCAGCGGAGTCCTCTGCGCTGGCCCAGTTGTGGGCGCTTGCGAATATTGCCGCACCCTTCGCGATGGACTGGTCCGGATCGAACACTTTAACGCTGGCGTCCGGGTATTTCTGGCATATCCCGTTCTTGACCTGAGGCATCCTGGAGGAACCTCCGACCAGGATGACGTCGTCGATGTCGGATATGGAGAAGCTTTTCGATGCAAGCGCTCTGTCGATGATGTCGATTGTGGTCTGCATCAGCGGCGCGGTGGCGGCCTCGAACTCAGATCTTGTTATGGTGTAAACGGCCTTCTTTCCTCCGACCGTAAGCGTTCCTTTGGTGGATTCCGCGGTCGAAAGCCTCTTTTTGATCGTCTCGGAGTCGAGGATGAGTGATTGTTTAACATCATCGTCATCGTCAAGCTCGGTCTCTTCGATGTCGTTCTCCTCGCACACCTTCTGTTTTATGATCTTGATCAGGGCCTGATCCCAATCCTTGCCTCCGAGGAGCCTCTCCCCGTCTGTCGCGACAGCGGTGAACGCGCTTCCCTCTATCTCCAGAATGGTAACGTCGAACGTTCCTCCGCCGAGGTCGTAGACCATCACTCTCTTCTTCTCCCCCGCTCCCGCGCCGAATCCGAAGGATATCGCCGCCGCGGTGGGCTCGTTGATGATCGTCACGTCCGTAAGGCCGGCGACCTTCCCTGCGGTCTTGGTGGCATCCCTTTCGTTCTGCCCGAAGTACGCCGGGCAGGTGATCACTGCCTTTTTCACATCCACGCCGTGGTTGTCATTGAAGTCGTTGATCATCTTCCTCAGGATGGCTGCGGACAGGGTCACGGGGGTGTATTTGTCCCCGTCGATGTCCACTTCATAATCGGTGCCGATCTGTCTTTTGATGGCCGTAACGACCCTTTCCAGAGGGTACATTATCGCCATGTCCTTTGCGGGCGATCCGACTATTATCTCTCCGTTCTCGTTGAAAAGTATGACTGACGGCGTCGTGTCCTCCTGCTCGAAGTTCTTCTCGACGATGGGGTCACCCTCTTCATCTATGAATGCCAGGCACGAGTATGTCGTACCGAGGTCAATTCCGATCATATATTCATTGCTCATTTTTCTTCATCTCCTTCTGTTTTTCCGTTCTCAGAATACTTATAGATTTTCACCTTTTCCTTTTGAAGAACGCGCCCCTGGTACACGTACCCGTCAGACACCCTCTCCGCTATCATACCGTTCATTGATTCATCGTCGGTGGGTATGACATCGACGATTCTTTGGTGTATTGTGTTCAGTCTCTCGTACTTGCTCCGACCGATCTGCACGCCGCAGTCGACCAGGATATTCTCCATGTCGACCCCGTACGCTTCGAACGAGCTCAGGATGTCCTTCGGCGAGAAACTGTCCAATTTAGCGTTCATTCCCTTGCAGAGTTTGAAGAAGTCCTCTCTCATTGCGGACAGCTGTTCCAGCATCCCAATGAACTTCCTGTTGGCTAACTCCGAATCCCTTTTGTTTATGACCGTTGAATATTCTTTCAGCTGCTCTTTTGAGGTGGTGTATCTTTCCAGATCGGATGCGAGGCAGGCGACCATCCCTTTCAGTTCGGCGATCTCCCTTTCAAGGGAATCGATATCGCCGCCGTCGGGCCACGGGGGAATGTTGTCTCCACGCACGGTCTCGATCTCTATCTCTCCATCTATGATATCTTCAATGACCATCTCCTCCTCCGGCGGGTCATACGCCGGAGCCCCCTCCGTATCGGCGAGGTCCTTTGCAGGCATTTCTTCTTCATTCATTTTGTTGTACCCCTCCTCATCCTCGATGGACCCCGTCACCAAGAAATTCTTGAGCTTGCTGGCCTTGCTGGATCTTTTTTTGTCGGTCATTTCTTTCTCTCCTTTAGGCTCTCGCAGTTGAGAAGCCATATGAACGGGTCTTCCACGCGCATCGGTGATATCCCTCTTGTGAGCATGTTCCCGGTGGGATTGCTTCCCAGCGAGGACACTGCAAAGTAAGAATGCTCTTTGAATTCCTTGACGGTCTGTACAAAGCCCTTTGATACCGCCCTGCGCATATATTCTTCGATCTCCGCACTTATCTGTTCGAAATTGCTCCTATCATATCTTCCCCTCTCTCTTTCGACGTAGAGGGAGGAGTTCATGCCGAACAGTATGCTGCTCTCCTCATCGTTCTCCGGAGCCTTCATGAGCACATCCGCTTTTGTGAGAACGACCGCCAGCGGGATGGATATCTGATCCTTTATCTTGAGCGAATTGTTCGTCCTTATGATGTTCGAGATATCCGAGAGCATGTTGGCCACGTTGCCCCCGGTGGGGGGCTTGTTGTCCATGCGTATCCTGGTGTTGATGTAAGGTATCTGAAGCGGGTCCACCAGGAACACGATGCCTGATGCCCTGGAGATGAACGAGTTGAGGTTCAGCCCCATCATCTTTCCCGTGGAATCGAGGTCCTCTCCCGCAGTATCGAAAAAGGCCAGGGTGTAGACGCGGGGCGAATCTCCCTCGAGGAACCTGAGATAGTAGATCATGGGTTCCCTGGAATCTCTGCTTTCTTCGAAGGAGAGCGTGGGGGAGAGCTTCCTCCCCTCCTCATACAGTCTCTTATAGTACATTTCCCTGTATTTCAGGGTGGTGCGGTCCGTAGCGGGGCTCATCGTGGCCCCGAACTCGGGGGAGAAGGAGTTCCTGAGCTGGTTTATGAGGACCGCTATGTAGTGACTTTTACCCACTCCTTTCGGTCCGAGCACGACGAATACGCTGCTGCCCTCCTCTTCCGCCCCTTGGGGGATCGGGTTGTGGCAGCTGGGGCAGAGCCTCTTGTAGACCGGCTTCTTGCAAATGTCGCATGCTCCTTTGGAGTTCCTTATGATATGATACTTTGTCGTGGCCGGCGAAGGCCCGGCGGGGTCCTTCCCCAAGAAGATGGAGTTCTCTACGTCGATCTCCTCCTCTATGTTCTTCGATCTGTATTTGCGGGCGTTCTTCTCGTCGAGCTCCCTGAGGAATATCTTCGTGCATGCGGGGTTGGTGCACTGGTAGTGGATATCCTTCAGGTCGACGGAACTGAAGCAGAAGGGGCAGATGTACGTCAAGGCGGATGGCTGGGGTTCGGGGTTCTTTGCCACTTTTTCACTTCTCCTTGTACAGCGGGTGTATGAACTTGAACAGGTTGTAGTCCTCCTCGTTAACGAAGAACAACCTTACTTTGCTGATGTCCACTTTGGTCTTCACGGTGAACATGATGGTCGCCCTTCCGGAATTGAGGGCCACGGGCCTGTTCGAGGACCATATCGATTCCCCGTCCCATATCTTGAGCGGTATCCCATCCTGAACGGCTATCGCTGTCATCGGCGGGAGCTCTCGGGTCCCGCTGTCGGTGTCGATGCTCAATATCACTTTCGATTCCGCTTTGGAGGACCCCTCAAGGGTCATGGAATACCTGACCTTGCTGCTAGCTCCGGAATAGATGTCGATGCTCATCCCTCTCGATGTCATCCTCTCTCCCGACACGTCGTACACAGCATACAGCGTCACGGTCCTCTTTTTCGAGTTGCCCATGGGTATCCTTACCATCTTGTCTTTGTTATAGGCATCCCTGGTGATCGTTATGCGCTCGGCATCGAGGTCGTCCGGCCCCGATGCCGCCGCGGATTCTTTGATCGCCAGGATCGCCGAGTCAGCGCCCATGGGCCACGTCATCGTCACGTCACAGTCGTTGCCGCTCATCCTTTTCTCAACATCCCTGAAGGGTTTCAGGTTGGCGACCAGGATCTCCTTGCCTCTGACCGCCACCTTCCCGGCGGGGATCATAGGATAGATGTACTGTACGGCGCCGTCCGGGAGGAGGAACCTCATTCCGTTCTCGTACGCCTCCAAAGGCTGTATCTCCTTCATCCATGCGTTCAGATCGTCCAGTTTGACCATCCTTCCGAACAGGTTCACTTTGTTGGGGGATGAATAAAGGGAGACGCGCTCCTTGCTCTTCCACTTTGCCGTGAAAGAACCGTCGGCCTTGTTCCATCTTATTTCCATATCCCTTATCGGCTCCGGGAACTTTGTGGTCGTGAATGATACGACGTTTCCCATCGACCTTTCCGTGCGTCCTTTATTCTTGTATTCGGCGACTAGAAGATAATAATATTTCACTCCGCCTTTCAGGCCGTAATCGTCTATGACAGTCTCTCCGCCGTGCATTATCTCCACTTCTTCTCCGACACCGGCGGCGGATGTCCCTTCTTTCCTCCAGATACGCACCTTGGAGGCACCCTTTGGCTTTTCGTAGATGATCCTCAGCCCGCCCTCAATGGGCTCGATGCTCACGACCTCCACTTCCTTGAAGACCATGACCGGGCCGCACGAGGCGGCCTCTCTGGAAAGGATCCCCCATCTTTTTGAATATACCGCATAATAAGTATCGATGCCGGGTTCCGTGGTCTTATCTAAGTAAACGCTTCCCGGTATCTCCGCCAGGGGTGTGGAATCATCCGTAACCACCGGAAGGGAGTCCTTTCCCCTGAAAATGCAGAAGGTCATGCCGGCCCTATCTTCGGGAACGGCGAACTTCAGCAGAACCTTTCCCTCCCTTACCTGAGCCACCGCATCGGCGGGGGACTCCGGGGGATGTTCCTTCATCTTCGCTTTGGCAATGGGATGGTCCGGACACATCTCTATCGCCGTGACGTACATCATCATCGCGTTGCTTTGGTCCTTAGAGGATGCGGCGCGGTCGCATGTATTGTCCGCCTCAATGATCTTCTGCGACGCCTCCTCGTATTTCCGCTCGATCTCCGGGTTGTTGAGTATCTTTGTGAAATCGAGCTTCGCATCATCGACGGCGCTTCTCAGCGCATAGTATTTCCTCTGCTTGTAAAAGAGGTCAATGGAATTGATCAGTTCGTTATATTTTGAGGAGAGCGGTTTAAGCTCGTTCTTCATCTCCTGCAGCGAAGGATACGTCGAATACGTGCGCTCGATCTTCGTGATGCAGTTCGCGGCCTCGTCTATCATGCCGTACGAAAGGGCAATGCGGAACTTCTTTTCAAGTTCCTTTGCTTTATTCAGACCGTCCTGGAAATCGAACCCGCATTTCATGCAGGCCCGGTTGCCGGAGGCCTGGCCGGTCCCGCACTGCGGGCATTTGGTCCTTATGCCGCCTCCGCAGACGGAGCAGTACATTATGTTGTCCCCGGACTCGACGAGCGCACCGCAGTGGGAGCATGTTGTAAGCTTGCTTTCTTTTGATGAGAAATTCGAGAGGTATTTCTTTTTCACGCAGTACTCTTCGAGTATCGAGATCGCCATCGATGAATCGGCATTCGTGTGGCGGATGTATTTGTTGATGATCTCGTCAATGTATTCCCTGGTGAACGGCTGCCCGTAGTCCTCGTCCATCATAAGTTTCGCGGGACCGAGGATCCTCATGCATTTGCCGTATTTCACAAGGTTCGAGAGGTCCTGATCGGAACTCAGAAGGAGTTTCAGAGACCTCAGCGTCTGGATGTACGAATCCTGGTTGGGGAGTATCTCCTGCCTTACGCTGTTCACTCTTTTCTCGCAGGAGTCGAATGCGCTCCTTATCTGCGTAAGGGTGCTCCCTTCGTCAAGCGGATTTATGTTGATCTCAAGGTCCGGATTTTTGATCAGGTCGTTCAGAACGTCCATCGGAGTGAAGGCGTGCACTTCCTGCAGCCCTTTGAATGCCGATATGACCTTCTCGCTCACGACCGGCGGGACGGATGTCTTCTTTATCCCTGCCAGATTGATGAGGTCGTCCTTGCTTATGCCGTCCCACTGCAGCTTTTTCACAAGGTTCTCCGCAGTACCGGGCAACAGAACGCGGCTGCCGTCATGAAGTATGATGGAATCCCTGTTGAGCCTGGAGGCTTTCGACTTAAGTATCTTCTTGCCGTCCTCGAACTCTCTGGACCTCAGGGCCGGATCCTTCATGACACGGCGCATCTCAGGCACCATGTCGAGCCATTTGCCTATCTGGAACCTGCGGTCGAGATCGTTCTGTTTATCTTTGCTCTCTTTGGTCCACTTGCTCTCTTTGGCAGCGATCTTCTTCTCGATCGCGTCGTATGTGTACGAACTCTCCTTCAAAGGATTAAGCCCTATGAGGCGACAGTAGTTCTCTCTGTCACTTGTCATCGGTCATTTCCCTCGATCAGCGGAGCCTTCCTCTGACTTCTGCGCTTTTCAACCTTCCGCCGTCCCCGCCGGCGCTCTCACGCAGCCCCATCGAACCGGAGCCTAGAGCGGAGGCGATCGTGCTGAATGTCTCTCCGAGTTTGTCGAGCGTGGTGTACATAGCGCCTTCCTGCACAGTGGATATCTGTTTAAGGAAACCAAGGTCGGCCTCGCCGATCCCCACTCCGACGATGGCGATCTTCGAGTTCTTGCAATTGAGCGCCTCTCCGACCGCGAAGTCCCTTTTTCCCCATATCCCGTCGGTAAGGACGACGATCATCTTCCCTCCCGGCCGGTTCGACAGCATCATCGCCGCCGTGCCGAAGGGGCTGCCGTCGGTCCCTCTGCCGTAAGCGTTGACCTTCAGGCCGTCAAGCGCGGTGACTATCATGTTGGGGTCGTTGGTCATGTCCCGCATTATCCCCACCTTGTCGCCGAAGCCTATCAGCCCGAACTTAGTGTACTCATCCCCCACGCTCATAACGAAATCGTTGATGACCTTCCTGACCTCTTCGAGGGAGTTCCTCATGCTTCTTGACAGGTCAATGCAGAGGACGACGTTCTTTGAGATCGGCGCCCCCGAGGAACGGTTCTCCGGCCTGTCGCCCATCCAGGAGATGTCGGCCGGGACGGGTTCGGCATCGACCTGCAGAGGCTCTCCCTCTTGGAAGGCGGACACACGGACCACTCCGTTCTCGTCATAGTTGTATTCCACGTCGATTATCGAACCGTCGCCGGAATTGTAGAATCCTGATATCACGACCTTGGCCAGAACATAGCAGTCAAGAGGCACTTTGCTCTCGCCCTGCAGGGTATAGACCTCGATGATGTTGGTCATGTTGCCGGGGTTGATCTTGAAAGGTTTCCTCACCGATGAGGGGATCTTGGAGTTCCTTTTGATCATTATCTCGTTGATGTACCTGTCCCCGCCGGGGCTTTCGGCCAGTACGCCGAGGCTGTGCGCGGTGACGTCTGATATCTGCACCTCTCTGACCCCTGTGCTGGAGCTGCAGTAGAATTCTGATGTTATGGCCGCCCCTTTTGCGACCGCCAGATCGGTGTCCGCGTGGTCTATCACGGGCTTACCCGAAATGTTCTGAAGGAAATTGGTCACCTGCGGCATTCTTGTGGACCCTCCTACGAGGAGTATCTCATCCACATCCGCCCAGCTCAGCCCGAGGTCGCCGAACAGTTTCATGCAAACGTCCTTTGTTGCATTGAGGAGGAAATGCGTCCTCAGGTCGAACTGCTCCCTCGTCAGTGTGTACTTGCTCGAATATCCTTCGTATTTGATCTGTATCGTGACGCTGTCCGTCCTGGTGAGGATCTTCTTGTAATTCTCCGAAGCGACGATCAGCTCGTTCTTGGTAGGCTCGTCATCTCTGGGGTCCACACCGTATTCTTCTACGAATTGTTCGCAAACAAATTTAACAATGGCCGCGTCCCAATCCTTTCCGCCTAGTATGTGGTTGCCGTCCGTTCCCAGGACCTGTATGTTCCCTTTGTTGACCTTTACCAGCGTGACGTCGAACGTCCCTCCGCCGAGGTCGTAGACCATGACGGTCTTGTTGGATTCTCTGTTGTATCCGTATGATATCGCGGCCGCAGTGGGCTCGTTGATGATCTTCATGACCTTCACGCCGCAGGCCTCCCCCGCGCGGATCGTGGCGGTCCTCTGGAAGTCGTTGAAGTACGCCGGAACGGTGATCACCACCGAATCTATCTTCTCTCCGGACTTCTCTTCAGCGTCGGATATCAATTTTTTCAAAAGCATCGCGGAAAGGTCTTCCGCCGTGTACACCCTGCCGTTGGCCTCGACTGTAAAACTATTGTCGCCCATGCCTCTTTTGAACGACGCCGCGATCGTGCCTGCACCGCCGGCCTGCATGTCCTTAGCGTCCTCGCCGATCAATACATCCCCGTTGTCCAAAAAGCATATGACTGAGGGGGTCAGCTCCTTTTCGAACTTGTTATTGATTATTTCTGGCCTGGATGTTTGTTTATCATATCTAGCAACTGTAGAGTACGTTGTCCCAAGGTCTATACCTACCTTCATATCCCATCGCTTGAAGATATATACTACGCGATATAAAATAGATTTGATAAGCCCTACGAATTTCGAAATTCAAGTTAAGCAAGAGGATTAATTTTTTAAACAGCAATTCCGCGAATACGATAATCGTAGAGGTTCCGACAGGGGCCCGTGCGTGTTGCGATATGACATTTGCAGACAGGAATGATCGATGGGGCTGACCGCATATGTTCCGTACGGGGTCTGTTATTTTCGAAGAACAGCCGCCTCCGGCGGCGGGTCATTCGTTATTACTCTTTTTATGGATGAAAAACATTCTCCCTGAACAGTGAACCAATGAAGGACGATATTCAGATAGAAGAAGAAGCCAACGTCAGGAACATAGTCGACATCGCCGCGACCGTAGGTCTGAGGCCCGAGGACATTGACCAGTACGGGAAATACATCGCAAAGATCCCCCTCGATGTTCTTTCGAGGTTCGACGCCAACAAGAACGGGAAACTGATAATGGTCACGGCCGTGACCCCCACTCCTGCGGGAGAGGGAAAGACGGTGACCACCATCGGCCTCATCCAGGGCCTCAGTCACATAGGCAAGAAAGTGGTGGGCGCACTCAGGGAGCCCTCCGTAGGCCCGACGTTCGGCGTGAAAGGGGGGGCCACCGGCGGCGGATACTCGCAGGTCTACCCCATGTGGGACATCGACCTTCATTTCACGGGGGACATTCATGCGGTATCCACCGCGCATAACCTGTTGTCGGCCATTCTGGAGAACAACCTCGTAAGGGACAACCCCCTAAAGATAGACCCGTCAAGGATAGTCCTGAAGAAAGCTATGGACATGAACTGCCGCGAACTCAGGGACATCATCGTCGGTCTCGGAGGCGGAAGGCTGTCCGGCGGCGTGACGCACGAAAGCGGATTCCTCATCACCTCTGCATCGGAGATCTCGGCGATACTCGCCCTTGCCACCAGCTACAAGGACCTCAGGGAAAGGATCGACAGGATGGTCGTCGCCTATACCTACACCGGAGAAATGGTAACGGTGAAGGACCTCGGATGCGCCGGGGCCATGATGATACTGCTCAAGGACGCCCTGAAACCGAATCTCGTTCAAACCCTCGAAGGCCAGCCGGTGTTCGTGCACGGGTTCCCCTTCGCGAACATAGCGCACGGGAACAACAGCGTCATTGCGACGAGATACGCCATGAAACTCGGTGATTACGCCGTGACGGAGGCCGGGTTCGCCGCAGACCTCGGAGGAGAGAAGTTCTTGGACATCGTCTGCAGACAGGCCGGGATATCTCCGGACTGCATAGTCATCGTCGCATCGGTCAGGGCGCTCATGACGCACGGCGGCGCCAAGCTCGAAGAGCCGGAAACGCTGACGAGAGAGGCCCTGACAAAGGGTCTGTCCAACCTCGACAAGCACATCGAGAACCTGAAAGGATACGGCGTACCAGTGGTGGTCTCGATAAACCACTTCTCGTTCGACGATCCGGAGCACATGCAGATGCTGCGCGACCACTGTAAGGAATTGGGAGCAGATTGCGTCCAATCCGATGCGTTCATGGAAGGCGGGAAGGGAGCCGAGGAGCTTGCCAGAAAGGTAGTGGAGGTTCTTGAGAAAGGTAAGAAGGACTTCAAGTTCCTGTACGAGGATGAAGCTCCCCTCAAGAAGAAGATCGAGACGATAGCCACCAGGATATACGGCGCTGACGGCGTGACCTATTCCGCTCAGGCGAACAAGACGCTGAAGGACCTTGAGGAGAAAGGATTCGGAAAACTCCCGATATGCGTCGCGAAGACGCAGTATTCGCTCTCGGATGTGGCCGAGCTTAAGGGGGCGCCCAAAGGGTGGAAGCTCAGCGTGAGGGAGGTCGCGCTATCCGCGGGAGCGGGATTCGTGGTGCCTATATGCGGCACGATGATGCTCATGCCCGGGCTCTCAAAGGTGCCGGCGGCGATGAAAATGGACCTGACGGACGACGGTAAGGTCAGAGGGCTGAAATAACCGCATCGTTCCTCATGCTGTACCACCGGTCGGCCTCTTCCTTATCCACGGGAACGCCGTCCCCGGTGTCGTACATATTGCCGAGAAGTATCTGGGCGCCCCTGTGCTTGTTCATGGCGGCCGACGTAAGCCAATCCAGAGCCTTCTCCGTGCTCTTTTCGACGCCGTATCCGGTCTTGTACAACTGCCCGAGCACGAACTGGGCCTCGGAATGGCCGGACTCGGCGGACATCGTGAACCACTTGACCGCGGTGGAGATGTCCTTTTCCGCACTGTCGCCGTCGAAATAGATCAATCCCAATTCATATTGGGCCCTCGGGTCGCCCATAAGCGCGGGCGTGCCGAGGAATGAGATGGCCTTCTTGGCGTTCTTCTCCGCTCCGTAGCCTTTGCTGTACATCTTACCCATGAAGTACATCGCACCCAGGTTCCCCCCTTCGGAAGCGCGCTCGAACCAGTGCCTTGCTGCATCGAGGTCCTTCCGTACGCCTTGCCCCCTGGAGTACAGGAGGCCGAGATAGAACTCCGCATCCGAGGACCCTTTGTTGGCGGAAGCTGAAAGTATCGAGAAGGCGGAATTGTAATTCTTCTCGGACTTGGTTCTTATTATGAACTTTGCCCACTCCAAAGGCTCCATCCGGCTTTCGAACGGGATGCCTGAGTCCTCGCGCATGAATGCAGATATTTATCGATGGTTATATTCTTTATGACAAGCTGTTCTTGTCCCGATTCGTGCGGGAACGGGTGCGGTGCGCTTTCAGTGAAGACATCTCACGCACCGACCGGCAGGCACGCCGCCGGGGCGTATATCGCATTCTGCCACGTTGTTTCGGATCGAGGTCAGGTGAACTTACATTTATTTATCAGCTAAAATGATAAATACAGTGCACATATGGTAAGTACATGCCATCTGAGAGGAACGACAGCACCTGTTATGAAGCACGATCCCGCATGGACTGCGCTTCGCAGGGATACGATCTCGCCAAAGCGGCGGAGATGCTGGAAAGGTCATCCTCGGAAGGCGGCAGCGAGGCTCAGTATCTGTATTCCCTCTTCCTCCTGACCGGGACGTCGTCCGCAAAGGACGAGGTGACGGCAAAGGAACTCTTAACGAGATCGGCCGCCTCCGGCTGCGAGGACGCCGCTCTGCTTCAGGACGAGATGGAGAGGAACGGCGGCGCAGATGAGATCGGAGAATTGATATCCCTTAAATTCAAAGGCGAACAGAGGAACACCGACGCATGCAGGGAACTGTTCGCTCTCTATACGGAAGGGAGGCCGCCCGTTAAAAAGGATCACAGGACCGCCGTAAGATGGTACACCGTATGCGCCGAGGAGGACGATGTCCACGCTCAGTGCACCATAGGCTTCATGTACCTGATGGGGAAGGGAGTCGGCAAGGACAAGGACAAAGCGCTCTATTGGTTGATGAAAGCATCCGAGAACGGCAGTGCGGATGCGATGTGCCACATTGGGGAAATGTATGAGGCCGGGCTCTGCTACACGGAAAGCGATGCGAAACAGGCGGAGAAGTGGTACAAGCTGGCAGCGGACGCCGGCAGCACGGAAGCCCAATATTCTCTGGCGGCGCACTATTCGGTGCCGAAGACCAAGAGTTACGACCCCGGGAGGTCCCATGCATATCTGGAGAAGGCCGCGGCGGGAGGGCACGGCGAGGCACAGTATCAATTGGGGATGATGTACGCTTACGGCAAAGGCGTCAGAAGGGACGAAGCCAAGGCCATCCGCCTTCTGGAATCCTCCTGCGAGTCCGGATTCCAGCAGGCGATGGTGGATTATGCTAACATGAGGTACGAGGGAGAGGTGCTCGAAGAGAATGCGGCGATCGCCGCGAAATGGTTCGAGAAGGCGGCTGCGAACGGCAACGGATATGCGCAGTACGCTTTGGCCTGCATGTACGGGAACGGCAGCCATTACGAAAAGAACGATGGGACGGCCGCAAAATATTTCACGGAGGCTGCGGAGATGGGAGAGGTCAACTCGCAGTACTGTCTGGGATGCCTCTTCTACGATGGGCGCGGGGTGGAGAAGAGCGAGAAGGATGCGGCGATGTGGTTCGGACAGGCGGCCGAGCAGGGACACCCCGGCGCGGGAGCGTTCCTCGGCATGCTTTACGTTACGGGGTCGGGAGTGGAACAGGATATCGAAGAAGGTCTGAGGCTTCTCAACGCATCGGCCGATTCGGGGTACTTCGAGGGACAGTATTATCTCGGAAAACTGTACATGGACGGCAAATATGTGGGAAGGAACATACCCCGTGCGAAAAGATATCTTTCCTTGGCAGCGAAGCAGGGGGACCCGGATGCCAAGGTACTATTGGAAAGGATCAAGGCCGAGAGGATGAGGTAAGGAGGAGGTACATGGCGGGGAGGACGATATTCCAGGATGCGGAAGCCGGGAACCCGTATGCAAGACTCGGTCTCGCCTACATGTACCATCATGGGAAAGAGATAGATCCGGATCCGGAGCTCGCTATGAAGTGGTACGTCAAATCGTCGGAAGTGGGATGTTCAAGGGCGAAGTGGGAATTGGCAAAGATATTCAGGGACGGGACGATCGTCAAGAAAAACGAAGAGATGTTCCTTCTTTATCTAAGGGCCGCGGCGGATTCCGGGGTTCCGGAGGCAAAGGTCGAGATGGGGTTCGTCTATCTTACCGGAACATATCTGGAAAGGAACGAAGGGTCTGCCTTCAGACGTATGTACTCCGCAGCGGTCCAAGGGAACACGATGGCGATGTTCATGACCGGATACATGTACGGAAGAGGCATCGGCGTTCTCCCGGACATATCCGAGCGGGAGCAATGGTACATAAAGACGGGCCTCAAAGGAGACGGGGAGCTGTTCTATTGGATAGGCAGGAACTTTGAATACGGTCTGTTCGATGTTGAAACGGACCTTTTTGAGGCCGGAAGGTGGTACAAGATGGGAGCGGATATGGGGCACGAGAAGTGTAACATATGCTGGCATGAGGTGCTTTCCGCCCTCGACAAGGGAAAACACGATTCTCTTGAGGAAAGAGAGACAAAGCTCATGAACACCGGCGTCGAGAAAGAGAAGATCGTGAGGGAACAGGCGCTGATAGCCGCAGACAGGTTCTTTGAAGAAGAGGACGAAGAGAAAGCGTTCGACTATTACATCTTGGCCGCGGAGCTGGGCAATCCTGACGCGATGTTCGCCTTGGCGATGATGTATCACGCGGGGGTGTTCGTAAAGAGAAGCGATAAGATCGCGATCGAACTGATGACGAAGGCATCCGTCGCCGGGTCCGAGGATGCCCAGTACACCCTCGGCACTCTGTATGAAGAAGGAAGAGGCCTGAAGAAGAAATTGGACGAGGCCCTGAAATATTACACCATGGCAGCTGCGAACGGCTATCTGACAGCTTACTACAGGCTCAGTCTGCACATAGAACACCCGGAGATACATGTCAGGAACTCCGCCGTGATCGTGAGGTGAAAGTTTGGGATTCAAAGAGGTATTGGATGCCGCGTCGGGGGGAGACCCTCATGCGCAGAACGCGATGGGATACATGTATTTCGAGGGCAACGGAGTGCAGAAGGACCTGGAAAAGGCGTTCATGTGGTTCAGGCTCTCCGCGAGGCAGGGAGATGCCGAGGGGCAATGCAACATGGGGTACATGCTCACGCACGGATACGGCGCGTACCAGGATGCGGAGAAAGCGTTCAAACTGTACAAGTGCTCCGCGGAACAGGGGTATGTGAGGGCTCAATTCAACCTTGCGCACATGTTCTCCGAGGGCATGGGGACCGAACAGGACTGGGAGGAGGCGCTGAGATGGTACACCAAGGCAGCGGAGAACGGCAACCTCGCCGCCCATTACAGGATAGGCGTGATGAAAGAAGAGGGCCGCGGGATACCTCAGGATGAGGGGGAAGCGGCGAAGATATACGGCGAGTGCGCAGAGATCGGACATCCGAAGGCAAGGTTCAGGCTGGGGATGATGACCTTTGAGGGAAGAGGGATGCGGAAGGACCCGGACAAGGCCGCAAAGATCCTGGCAAAGGCGGCGGAGGAAGGAAGCCCCGATGCCATGCTGCAGCTTGGGAAGATGTCCCTGAGCGGAGAGGGCATGGTAAAAAGCCGGAGCAACGCCGAGAAGTGGTTCAGAAAAGCGGCGGCCAGAGGCAGTGAGGAAGCATCCGGTATTTTGAAAGGGTTGCAGGATAGCTCGCAGGGATGAATCGTCGGGTGCTTGTCGATAATTTATCGAGGATGGATCTTCAGGGGATCCCTCATCCTTCTTGTCTAAGAAGTGCGTACGGAACAGAAATAGCGGCTTTCTTCACATACCTGGGTATAGAGTGCGCTCTATTCCAAAAGTATATTTCTATTGTCTATCATTTGAGAATATGGTCTATTCGACAGTGGAAGCGGGAAACAGATTAGGGCTATCAAAACACACTTTGCGTTATTATGAGAAAATAGGCCTCATGCCGGAGATAACACGCGATGAGGTCGGGAACCGTCTGTATAAGGATTCGGACATATCATGGCTATATCTGGTCTGTTGTATGCGCAATGTAGATATGCCGGTCCAGAACATCCGCGCCTACATCGATCTGGTAAAAGACCCGCATAGCACATAGGAAGATAGACGTCGGACGGTCGGTGTCTTTAAAGATGAGGTCGATGAAAAACTGAAGAGATTATTGGTCGTTCAAAGGCTTATCGACAAAAAGCTGGAACTGTACGATGCAGATATAAGGGCAGGCATAACTGAGGCCGAACCCAATTGCAATTGGGATGCCGTTTGGGAGGAGTTCATGTCGATCCTCGGGGGTGCTCCGAATGAATAAAACAGCACTCATCACCGGGACCACAAGTGGCATCGGATATGCGCTGTGCGAAAAGTTTGCGCAGGAAAAGATAGACTTAATCCTTGTTTCCCGCAATCACGAGAATCTTCAAAAGCAGCAAGAATGCCTACAGGAGGAATACGGGGTGAAGACCTGGGCGATCGCACAGGACCTTGAGTCGCCCGATGCAGCTTCGAAGATATATGAGAACCTGCGCAGGCTGGAGATAGATATCGATTATCTTGTCCACAACGCCGGATTCGATGCGGCGGGAAAATTTGTTGATATTGATATTGAAAAAGAAAAAGGCATGATACAACTGCATACGGTGTTCGTTACCGAACTGACCAAGATGATATTGCCAGGTATGGTGTCAAGGAAGAGCGGAAAGATACTTTTCATAGGATCAACGGCCTCATGCGTGCCTTGCCCAATGAGCGCTGTTTATTCAGCGACAAAATCTTACATTTTGTTTTTTTCCAGAGCCGTCAGAGAGGAACTGAAAGGGACCGGTGTGACTGCGACGACGATCTGTCCGGGTGCAACAAGAACGAAATTCGCCGAAAAAGCGGACCTTGTCGGAGCACCCATTTTCAGCAACAGATTTGTTATGGAACCTGAAAAGGTGGCGGATGCCGGATACAGGAGCATGATGAAAGGCAAAGTAAGGCATATTCCAGGGATTTACAACAAGATCTTGGTCTTTTCATCGAAAATAATGCCATCAACGATGGTCGACCGTTCAACAGCAAAAATGATGACAAAACGGCAGTGATAAGTGAAGGCCACAACCGGACTCTCAGAGATACTCGTTGAACAATACCATCTGGCAATATTTTGAAACAATTTTGTTTCAATAAATATTTTTGAAACAATTTAGTTTCAAACCTTTCACCTGATGCAAGTTCAAGCGCAGACGCATCGCATGGGTACGCTCAAAAATCTCACGTATGCGGTTGAACAAGGCCATGGCATCAATGAACTTTTCGGGCTACCTGAGCGTTGCCCCCTAAGCGTACAATTAGGCCGAATTCGGACGATCGATGTATGATCTGCGAACGGTATTCAATGCTTTTCGAACACACTCGGCGATCCCAGGGGGAACTTTCCTTCAGCGGCGATCTCGAAGTGGTACTTCGTTATGCCGAAGTCGATCATGGTGAATCTGCCTTCGGGGATCTCCGCTGAGAGTTTGTCATCCGCATAACTGAATCTTGTCTTCTGACTGTTCCATGAGGTGGGCGCGAACTGCACTGATTTCATGGCAGAGGTGACCCATTCCGGGACATTGGCGTTGCCGCCAAGGAAGTCCGATACGCTTTTTGTTTTGCGGTGGGGGTTCATCGGCACCGTGGTCGATTCGCTCATCCCCTCCGTACCGTAACCGAAAGGTATCCCGCAGATGATGGTCTCATCATCCTTTACGTTAAGCGAAGCGCTCTTGTAGTTGAATGACCAGGCGGCCACCCAGCAGGTGCCCAGTCCCAAGGCGGTGGCCTCCAGCACGATCTCTTCGCCGTAATATCCGCACTTCTCCTGCAGGTCGGGATCATCCGTTCTCCCTTTGACAGCTATCACCGAACGGACGTTCTTGAACATAAATGTCTTAATGGAATTGAAGGCGTCGCTGTCCTCGATGAGTTCCATCGTCAGCCCGGACTCTTCGTTGAGAGAGGAAATGGACCTTCTGAGCTGGTCAAGCTTGCTTTTCTCTACGTGTTTGTCGAGATACTTTCTTACCGACTTTCTCTTCCATATCGCATTGTAAAGATCCTTTTTTTCCATGTACGGCACCTCATCTTTTGCTTCCGCCGATCATAACGAGGTATGCTAGCAACGCCTCGAGCTGTATCCTCTCGTTGCTTCCCTCAACGATCCTGAATTCCACTTCTCCGGTCTTATCCATAAGCCTGACCTTTTCCGAATCCGTTATGCTCAGGTCGAAAAAGGAGGAATGTATCTGTTTTATCACGTCCTGCCCCGAGAGACCGTACGTCACCATGATGTTGTCGAGCATTTCCCTCGCACCCAGGAAATTCCCCCCTAGTGCGGCCTCCAGCATCTTCTTCACCTCTTCGGGCCTTGCCAGGCCGGTGGTCTGATAGATCACGTCCAGAGTTATGTGCTTCCCGAGGGAGGCGGCGACCTGCAGTGAGTTCACGGCGCGCCTCATATCGCCCCTGGCAACGTGGATGAGGCCCTCGACGGCATCATCGTCCATCTTCACCCCTTCTTTCGCTATTATCATCCTGAGGTAGTTCTCCACATCCTCCTTAGGGAGAGGGCTGAATCTGAACACGGCGCATCTCGACTGTATGGGGTCGATGATCTTAGATGAGTAGTTGCATGACAGTATGAAGCGGCAGACCTTCGAGTATCTCTCCATAGTCCGTCTCAGGGCGGCCTGCGCGTCCGATGTAAGGGCGTCCGCCTCATCCATGAATATTATCTTGAACTCGGCATTTCCGAGGGGGGAGGTCCTTGCGAAATCTTTGATCTTCCCCCTGACAACATCTATCCCTCTTTCGTCGGATGCGTTCAGCTCGACAAAATTCCCGGTCCATTCGCTGCCGAAAAGACCCCTGGCCAGAGCAAGGGCGCATGTGGTCTTGCCGGTGCCGGCGGGACCGGCAAGCAGAAGGTGCGGCATGTTGCCGGAGGAGACATACGCTTTCATCCTTTCGGTGATGTGCTTTTGGCCTATTACGTCGTCAAGATCTTTAGGCCTGTACTTCTCGGTCCAAATCTCATTCATGGGGAAACGTTTCTCTATGGCATATGTAACAGATAAACATTTTCTGTTATCAAACCCGTTTCTTATTACGGTCTTTCATTTTTAGGGGGACCCGGCCGCCAGAAGCATCTCCAGGTCGTTCACGGACATTCCCATCCTCTTTGATGTCTCTTCCTTCGACATTCCCGAGTCCAGGAACCTTCTTATCACGGCCTTAATATCTTCGCCGACCTCGATGATGTGCCCGTCAGGATCGTAAAAACGTACAGTGCGCTGTCCCCAGCCCTGCTCAAGCACATCATGCAGGTATCTTATGTCGGAGCGTTCTTTGAGTGTTCTCAGAAAACCGTCGAAATCGATCTCTTCGAAATAGAGCTCCATGTTGTTCGGTTCTTTTAGTATCTTTTCTTTCGGGAAGTTGGCGATACGATCATAATCCTGCTGGATGGACACCCCGCAGCTGAAGGAGACGTTAATGCCGTAATCCTGAAAGACCTCCAATCCGAAAAGGTCCTCGTAGAACTTTCTCGATGTCGCAATATCGTTAACCGCTATCATTGTGCCAAAGTATCTCATTTTGTTCTCTCCGCTGCTTTTTCGATGCGCCGATCCTATATATCCGTTTCCGGAGGAACCTTTTTCAAAACAATTTTTTGCCGTTAAGAATGCCGATACTCAGTTCCTTTGCGAGACTGTTCTCCTTGAAAAGATTCATCCCATTCTTCACTGAAAAGGCGTTTTCGGATGCCGGAGCGCCTTTTTATAATCCTTTCTCTACATTAATGTACAATACAATACATCATTGTACATAAATTAATATATCATTTCTTCATGCATGTGTTTGGAAATCATATGGACAGCAGTTGCCAAACAAGAATCGATAGAAAAAGATATGTTGTGTTGATCGCCGGTATAGTGATACAGTTCTGCGCCGGAACGATCTACATGTGGAGCGTGTACAAAGGTCCGGTCGCGGAGTATCTCGAGTGGGACACCGGATCGGCCGGATTGACATCATCGTTCATGTTGGCAGCGTTCGTGGCGGGGATATTCGTCGGCGGACGCCTGATGGATAGGGTAGGACCGAGAAAGGTGTGTCTCGCCGGAAGCCTGATAATGTCGCTGGGTATCCTTGCGTCATCGATAGTGACGTCGGGCAGCCCGTACCTGATCTATCTTACATACGGAATAGTCGGAGGGTTCGGTGTCGGTGTCGTTTACACATGCACCGTATCCCCGATACAGAAATGGTTCTTTGACAGGAAAGGGTTCGCAACAGGCCTGATGGTGGGGGCGTTCGGCCTCTCACTAGTGCTGTTCGCGCCGCTCGCGGAGTTCCTCCTTTCGAATATAGGCGTACCCTCAACATTCGTGGTGTTCGGCGTTGCGTTCCTCATCATCTGTGTTTCGGCCTCGATCCTCATAGGCAACCCGCCGGACGGTTATGTGATACCAAAGGCATCCCCCGCCTCAGACCAGAAACAGTTCTCGCCGAGGGAGATGCTGAGGACCAGGTCGTTCTATCTGATCACTTTCTCCTTGTTCTTCATCCTGTCTGCATATTTTGTTCTCAACCCTCAGTTCAAGAGCCTCGGGATGGAAAGGGGGCTATCGAACGAAATGGCGGTAATGGCCGTGATGATCACGGGCGTATGCAGCGCATGCGGGAGGATACTGATCACCTGGATGTCCGACAACATCGGAAGGATGTCGGCGCTGTTGCTGATAATAGGGCTCACCCTGATCGGCGTCGTGCTTGTGATATTCGCCGAGGATCTTCTGTACATAGTGTGTCTGGCACTGATCGCTTTCGCTTTCGGGGGCGCCGCCGGGATATACGCCACGGTCACGTCCGACCATTTCGGTACGAAGAACATGGGAAGCAACTACGGCCTGGTGATGCTGGGGTTCGGTGCGTCGGCGCTGATATTCCCGTTATTGTCGACAAGGATATCCCTAACGGCGATCTTCACGATATGCGCGGTCACCTGCGTAGCATCGCTGATATGCATATTGTTGCTGAGAAGATACTCTGAAGTGAAGACACAAAAGGAGGTGCCGCAATGAAAATGAACGATTATCAGAAGGAGAGGATAATCGGGACCCTTTCCACAATAAAAGAGAAGAGTCCGCTTTACGAGAGGATATTCAAGGATGTGGACACTTCAAAAATAAGGACGCAGGAGGACTTTGAAAAGCTCCCGTTCACGGAGAAGGAAGACCTCCGCGACGCATATCCGCTCGGCATCAAAGCGGTCCCGGAAAAGGACATAGTGAGGATACACTCATCGTCCGGAACAACAGGCGTCCCGGTCATAATACCGTATACGAAAAAGGATGTCGAGGACTGGGGAACAATGTTCGAGCGCTGCTACAGGATGGCCGGTCTGACCGCGGAGGATGTTGTGCATGTGACCCCTGGATACGGGTTGTGGACGGCGGGCATCGGGTTCCAGTACGGCGCGGAGAAGCTCGGCGCGATGGTGATACCCATGGGGCCCGGGAACACGGAGAAACAGATCAAGATGATGACGGACCTCCACAGCACCGTCCTGTGCGCCACATCCTCATACGCTCTTCTGTTATCCGAAGAGATCAAGAAGCGCGGTATCGGCAGCAAGATAAGCCTGAGGAAGGGGATAATCGGTTCCGAGCGGTGGGGAGACAGGATGAGGGAGAGGATAGCGAACGACCTTGGTGTCGAGCTGTACGACATATACGGACTGACGGAGATCTACGGGCCCGGCATCGGCATAAGCTGCAGCTACGAGAACGGGATACACATGTGGGATGATTATCTCTACTTCGAAGTGATAGACCCGAAGACGGGGAAAGTGCTCCCGGACGGCCAGGTGGGGGAGCTGGTGATAACCACGCTCCAGAAGGAGGGTGCGCCGCTCATAAGATACAGGACCCGCGACCTTACAAGGATAATACCCGGCGACTGCCCCTGCGGGTCATGTTACCCCAGGATAGGCATAATAACGGGAAGGACGGACGATATGGTCAAAGTAAAGGGAACGATCATCTTTCCCGCGCAGTTCGACAGCACCCTGAGCGCAACGGAAGGCGTGGAAAGCGAGTACCAGGTCATGATCGACCATTCGGAAGGGAAGGACATGGTGACCGTGTTCTTCGAGACAAAGCTTCAGGATGACAGAAGGCCCGCACTTGAGAAAGAAGTATTGAAGCGGCTTAAGGAAGCGATCGGCATCACGACCGTTCCCAAAGCGGTCAATGTGGGGGACCTTCCGAGAAGCGAGAAGAAGACCAACCGCATCTTCGATAACAGGCACTGACCCTTCGACCCTCTAAATTCATTTTATTGCATATTATTTCACAATAAATATGCAGTAAATGTAGCAATATTAGAGAACGAGGGGGAGGGGTCGAAAGCCTTTGGCCCCAGCAGACCTTTCCTAATAATGTTCCTCTTGCAATATCATAAGCGGCGCATACGAGATCTAACGTCAAAACAATTCGATCTCTTCTTGACAACATTAATTATAACCCACGCCCTACCTGAGAAACATATGAAGATATACGACGCCTACAGACTTGCGATAGAGACAGGCATCAAAAACGACCCCAGACCGAGAGAGGAGGTCGATCTCGTTCTCAAAAACGCCAAGGAAGAGTACGATATGCTTTCCGATGAGAAGAAGGAATATTTCGATAAGGAAAAGCTGTGGAACCCGTATGCGGACTCAAGGTTCTCATGGGGAGAGGACCTTGCCAAAGAGACTGAGGCGGAGAGATTCATGTGGGGGATCGACATCGGCACGGGAGAGATCATGCTGGCGGACCGCCTTAAGGAAAAGGGACAGAAGGTCTCGGCCGTGGTCGCACATCATCCGGTCGGAGTGTCGAAGACGCCCTTCCCAGAGGTGATGTGGATGCAGACCGATATGTTCCACGATGTGGGGATACCGATCAATATCACCGAGGGGCTCATGAGAACAAGGATGGACGAGGTGTCAAGGAACGTCATGGGCTCGAATTACAACCAGCCCGTGGACGCAGCGAGGCTGATGGGGATGCTGATGTTCAACATACACTCTCCGGCTGACAACATGGTGCAGCTTTACCTGGAGAAGCTGATCGAGGACAGCGGGCCGAAGTATCTGGAGGATATAATCGATATATTGATGAAAGAGCCCGAGTTCAAACAGGCGTCCAAGTACAACGATCCTCCCAAGATAATGGCCGGAGGCAGGAAGAACCGCTGCGGGAAGATAATCGCGAAGATGACCGGCGGGACATCCGGCCCCAAAGAGATATACGAGAAACTTGCGGATGCCGGAGTGGGGACGGTGGTCGGAATGCACTTCCCGGAAAGTCACCTGGAAGAAGCGAAGAGACATAACATCAACATGATCATCTCCGGCCACATGGCGTCTGACTCCCTAGGCATCAACAGGATATGCGATGTGTGGGAAAAGGCAGGCATCGATGTGTTCGGCTGCTCCGGGTTCATGAGATTCAGCAGGAATTGATGATGTTCGAAAGGTCCTCCACGATAATCAGGGACGGGAAGAAGCTGTCCTTTGAGTACGTACCCGAAAAATTGGTCCACAGAGAGGAGCAGATGCGCCTTCTGGAAACGCTGTTCAGACCGATGGTCGCCGACGGTCTTCCATGCTCGGCCTTCCTGACGGGAAGTGTGGGAACAGGCAAAACGGCAACCGCGAAAAGGTTCTGCGAAGACATGCTGAAGTATTGCGGGGCCAACGGCAAGCAGATGAGCTATGTGTTCATCAACTGCAGGATGAGGAACACAGAGCACGGAGTGATCATCAATCTGCTGAGATATTTCGATCAAGGGTTCCCGGACAGGGGGTTCTCCGCCGACGAGATGATGAGGGCCCTGAAAAAGCACATCGAGACGGGGTCCAGGCCGTTCGTCATAGTCTTGGACGAGGTGGACATGCTGCTGAAGAGCAGCAATATGGACCTCATCTATCAAATATCACGTTTCACCGGAGATATGCGCGGGAACTCTTCAGTTTCCGTGATAATGATATCGCAGCATCAAGTATCGGAGATGCTCGACAAAGCATCGATGTCGAGTTTCAAAAGGGCCAATACCATAAGGTTCGATAAATACTCAAAGGACGAGCTGGAGGACATTGTAAAAGCGAGGGCGGAAGAGGCCCTCGTGCCGGGTGTAATGGACGGCGACGTCGCAGAACTTCTCGCCGACATAGGAAAAGGATATGGAGACGCTCGCCTGGTGATCGAGATGCTCGAAAAGGCGGCATCCATCGCCGAGGAAAGGGCCGAAGGCAGGCTGAGGGCCGACGATGTGAGGTCGGCGAACGCGATGATCTACAGTAACGTTTCGGAGAACAAACTCTTAAGCCTTGACCCGAAGAGGAAACTCGCGCTGCTGGCCATAGCCCGCGCCATTAAGGGCGAGCCGTACGTAAGCATCACGCGCGCCGAGAAGACGTATGAAGTGGTATGCGAAGAGTACGGACAGCCGGCAAGGAAGCACACTCAGTTCTGGACGTATGTTCAGGACATGGAAAAGATGAATCTTTTGGACACGGTCGTCAGGAACGAGACCGAAGGGGGCAGGGTGACATACATCTCGATACCGGACATCCCCCCGAAAGAGCTGGCCAAGAAATTGGAGTATATGCTGGATTCTCCGACATCCAATAACGAATTCGAGTTCTGATATCATGAGATGCGATCACTGTTCCAGCGAGGCCGTCACTTTGATAAGATACAACGGAGCGCATCTTTGCGGCGAACATTTCATCTCATATGTGGAGAAAAGGGTGAAGAGGGAGATACGCAAACAGATCGACGTCCGTTCCGGAGATACGATCGCCGTGGCGGTGTCGGGAGGGAAGGACAGCATGGTAACGCTTCATATCCTCGATACGGTGTTCGGTGAGAGGAAAGACGTTTCTCTCTGCGCGATATCGATTGACGAAGGGATCGAAGGATACAGGCCCCCGAGTCTGGATATCGTGAGGGAGTTCTGCAGGGAGCGCGGCATCCCGTCTTATGTGAGGTCTTTCTCCGAGATGGGGATGGAGATGGACAAGGCAGCTTCTTTCT
This sequence comes from Methanomassiliicoccaceae archaeon, assembly GCA_009778275.1. Classification (GTDB taxonomy): domain Archaea; phylum Thermoplasmatota; class Thermoplasmata; order Methanomassiliicoccales; family Methanomethylophilaceae; genus Methanoplasma. The sequence continues at coordinate 2,289 of WRKC01000102.1, read as the reverse complement.
CGGAAGAGAACAGCCCCTGCACCTATTGCGGCGTATTCAGAAGAAAACTGATGAACGACCAAGCCCGCGCCCTGGGGGCAAGATACCTTGCCACCGGCCATAACCTGGATGATATGGCGCAGTCGATAATGATGAATTTCGTAAGGGGCGACGTCGAGAGGCTGGCAAGGCTCGGCCCCCACACAAAGGTACAGCCCGGCCTCATACCCAGATTCCATCCGCTGAGACAGATACCCGAAAAGGAATCGCTCCTCTACGCGATGGTCTCCGGGATACCTTTCTGGGACGGGGAATGCCCCTATTACGCCGAAGCGCTGAGGAACCAGTACAGGGATCTGGTGGACCGGCTGGAGGACAGGTCGCCGGGTTCGAAGTTCAGCATCCTGGCGTCATACGATGCGCTGAAGCCCATGCTTGCGGAACATATCCCGCCCGCCGGTATGCACGCGTGTTCCTGCGGCGAACCGACCCTGGGGGACAGGTGCAAGGCCTGCGAACTGAGATCGGTCCTTGAGAAAAGGATGGAACGCGGATAAAGCGGTCGCCATATTATCGATCAAAGGTCTCTGAACGGCACAAGGTCGCAGCAGGCGCATTCCAGGCACATGGTGCGGCAGCTTCTCGTATCGAGGCCGTATGCAGAAAGTTTCTCTTTCTGCATATAGGCAAGCTTGATCACTCTGTCCGCATCCGCGGGCGGCTGTCTGCCGATCGCCGTCATCAGGGGGCCGGAGTTCATCGGATTCCTGTGCAATGCCCTGAATGTCGGTATTATGCCCTTCGAGCAAAGGAATTCCGTCATCTTTTTGATCTCCTCGTCGGTCTCCCCCATGCCGAAGATCACATTGGATGTCACTTTCCCTCTGCCGAACACGCCGATGGAGTACTGCAGCATATCGATGATATTATCGCGGTCGAGTTCCGGACAGACATTTTTGAAAATAGTTTCGCTGGGCGACTGGATGTTGAGTTTGATCTCCGTTGCGCCGGCATCTTTCAGCGCATTCACGTGTTCTCTCTTCGAGACATACGGTTCAACGCCTATCGGAAGCGCGGGAAACTCCTTTCTGAGCTTTGAGACGCACGATACGAACCTCTCGACGGTCTCATCAACGCTGCCGAAGACACCGCTGGTGAGGGAGACCGACACAACTTTCTGACCATTCACCGCATCTTTGGTCATTCTTACTATGTCCTCATCGGAGAGACCTTTGTCAAGGTCCCCGCTCAGCATGGGAGAGACGCAGAATGCGCAGTTATAGATACACTTCTTATCAAGATTGAAGAATGCCTGCTCGGGGCAATGGAACACAACCGGCTCTATCCTTACATCTTCAAGGAAAGGTTCTCCATTCCTTCTCATGGACAGCAAGCCGCCGTTCTCCGCAAGCTCGAACTCTCCGGATCCATAGGAGATGCCCTTCTTCACTCTGTGCCCACCGAAAGAGAAGACGGCGGACGCGGAACCGGCGCCCGGCCCGGCGGTCGACGTTGAGACCCTGTGCGGGAAGACAAAATCCTTCGGAAGCCTGACGCCTCCCCCCAAAATGAGTTCCGCCTTCTTTCTTACGTTCAGATCTTCTTCCATTTCATACCGTCCGCAGAGTCCTCCAAGGTGATCCCCGCTTCCGTCAACCTGTTCCTTATCATGTCGGCGAGATCGTACTGCTTCCTTGCTCTGAGCTCTTTGCGGAGTTCGATAAGAACTTCCATCACGGCTTCCGTAGTTCCGTCGTCCTTCATGTCATCCTCTCCCGGAAGTATTCCGAGTATCGTATTGAACTCGTCCATAAGTTTAAGTATCTTTCCCGCCGCCCCCTTTGACAGCGAACGGTCGGACATCGATCTGTTCGTGGAATGTGCCAGATGGAACAGCTCCTCTATCGCGGCGCTCGTGTTGAGGTCATCATCCATCGCCGCGAAGAATCTGGATCTCGTACTGTCAAGTATATCGCAGCAGTCGTCATCCCCCTCGGGGCCGTTCTTGGAATAGTCCGAAAGTTCGGCGTAATTGTTCCTGAGCCTTTTCAAAGCGGCACGCGCCTCGATGAGCATGTCCTCCCCGTAAGCGAGAGGGGAACTGTAGTGGGTGTTAAGGAAATAGAACCGTACGGTGCTGCCGTCGAACTTCTCCATGACATCACGCACCCTGAAGAAATTCTTCAGCGATTTGGACATCTTCTCGTCCTTTACCTGAAGCATTCCGTTGTGCATCCAATAGTTGGCAAGGATATCGTGAGTGACGGCTTCCGTTTGTATTATCTCATTCTCATGATGCGGGAAGACCAG
>WRKC01000101.1 GCA_009778275.1 Methanomassiliicoccaceae archaeon | reverse complement strand
GTGCTGACCAGGATAGTCCGCGACGATTGGTACGGGATATGAGCAAACATTTTTGTTGATATTATTTCATTATCAACCATGGAAAGGTCCCGTGCCGAAAGGATGATCTCCAACGCCGAAGGTCTAGATGCGATAATCATACTGAACGACGGAAGCCCGTTTTTGGATTCAACCTTCTGGTATCTGACGGAATTGACAGGAGGGTCTTTCGAGGGCTCAATGGCCGTCGTCAGAAAGGACGGGGGGCTGGAGGTCATCGTGAGTGCCTTGGAAGAGGAGACGGCATCGTCCGGTAAAGGTGAGATTCATGTTTACCACACCCGCGCAGAAAGGGACAATCATCTCCGAGAGGCCCTGAAAGGCACTTCCAAAGTGGGATTCAATACGCACTGCGCATCGTACTCGATGGTCGATCAAGTGAGAAGGACCGTCAAGGGGATCAAGGTCAAGGACGCATCATCGGCGATATCCTCGACAACCGCTGTGAAGGACAAAAAAGAGATCGAACTCATAAGGAAGGCCTGCTGGATATCCTCCAAGGTCGCCAAGGAGATACCCGATATGCTCTCCGACGGCGTGACAGAGAAGGAGGTCGCGTCCAGAATGGACGCGAGGATGATGGAGCTCGGCGGGACCGGGAACGCTTTCGATACGATATCCGCATTCGGTGCCAACAGCTCGAAGCCCCACCATTCCCCTACGGAATATAAGCTCAGAAAAGGCGACACGGCGCTCTTTGATTTTGGCACCAAGTACGAAAGGTACTGCTCGGACATGACCAGGACGGTCTTCCTTTCAAGGCCGCCGGAGATCATGGAACGCGCGTACGAGACAGTGCTTGAGGCCCAGACGGCAGGTATCGAGATATATAAGGACGGGGCGCCCGCCAAGGATGCCGACCTTGCTGCAAGGGAGATAATCGACAGGACCGAGTTCAAAGGGAAATTCATACACTCGTTCGGCCACGGCATAGGCATGGATGTACACCAGGACATATCCGTCTCGCCGAGATCGGAACAGATATTGAAGGAAGGGAACATAGTATCGGCAGAGCCTGGGATATACATCCCCGGAGTGGGCGGTATAAGGATAGAGGACACCTGTCTGATAACAAAGGACGGATGCGAAAGGCTCACGGACTTCGACAGAAGGATAACGTTCGTCTGATCAGAACGCCTTTTCAATGGTGATAGGCTGACGGTCGCCTGCGTCCTCCATCGAAGAGCAGTCATCAAGGATGCGCCCGATCTTTGTCACAGGATAACGCGACACCGGGAGACCGTCGATACCGCTCAGCGGAGTAGGCCCGAAGAATATGCAAAGCGCGCCGACATCTGGCCAGTAGGCGATATCTCCGACATCCAGTTTCGTCACGAGATCGCGGGGGGCGGCGTTGTCCACGGGCATCTCGAAATATATCTGACACCCGAGCATATTGATCCTGGAAGTAAAAGGTAAAGAGAGCCAGATGGCGTTGGAGATGTCAGACCCGTCAAGTTCGGCGAGATATTCGCCGTTCTTCGTTCTGATGCGGATCTTGCTCATTGCCATCGGCCCTTTGCGTTTATTTTCTTTCGAACAGCCGTCTTATCTCTTTTCCGACCACTTCGAGCTGCAGTTTCTTCTCGTCCTCTTCCAGCTTCTTGAGGTTGACAAGGCCTGCTGCCCATTCCGCACGCCAGTCATTCTTGAATTTACCTGACTCGATATCGTTAAGGATGGATTTCATTCCATTCAGGGACTCCGGCGTTATGACCTTGTCCCTTCTGGTGAGGCCGCCGTACTCCGCTGTGTTGGAGACCACATGCCACATGAGTTCGAACCCCCCTTTGTGTATCAGGTCGTCGATCAGTTTTACTTCATGCAGTACCTCGAAATAGGCCATCTCCGGAGGGTAGCCTCCTTCGACCAATGTCTTGAATCCTCCTTTGATGAGGGCCGTAAGCCCACCGCACAGGACCGCCTGCTCTCCGAAGAGGTCTGTTTTCGTTTCGTTGTCGAAAGTGGTCTCAAACACACCCGCACGTGTCGATCCTAGGCCTTTTGCAAGTGCCAGAGCGATATTCTTTGCGTTACCGGTCGCATCCTGGTGCACGCAGACGAGCGCGGGGACGCCGAACCCCTGAAGGAACACTTCCCTTTCCATGTCGCCGGGGGACTTGGGTGCCATCATGATGACGTCCGCGTCCTTCGGCGGGGTGATGAGATTGTATGTTATCGCGAAGCCGTGGGCAAATTCCAGTGCCGCGCCTTTTTTGAGGTTCGGCTCGACATACTGTTTGTAGAGGTCGGGCTGTACCTCGTCGGGAAGCAGCATCATCACAACATCCGCCCCTTTGACGGCATCGGCGAACTCCGCCACTTTCAGGCCGTCCTCCTTCGCCTTATTCCAGGACTTCCCGTCCTTCCTCGCACCGACTGTCACGTCCAGTCCCGAATCGTGGAAGCAGAGTGCCTGCGCTCTTCCCTGTGCTCCGTATCCCAGCACCGAGATCTTCTTTCCCTTGAGGACATTCATGTCCACATCTGAGTCGTGGTAAATGTGCATTTTTCCACCTTAAGCAAAGAGGTTCAACTCATCGATGCACTAATACTTATCGCAGGTTGCATCAGAACTTGCAGCGCCCCTTTATCAGCGGTACGGCGGGGTTCGCGGGTATCATGGGAGTTATGTCCTCCTCGCAATCCACAATGACCTCCACCAGACAGGTCTCTCCGCTGTCGAACGCCCCTTTCAAAGCGTCATGTATCTCTCCGGGCCTCTCGACACGGATGCCCTTTGCGCCGAACGCCTGAGCTATCTTCACGAAGTCCGGGTCTGCCCCGAGCTTGGTGTTGCTGTACCTCTTGTCCCAGAACAGTTTCTGCCACTGCCTGACCATTCCAAGCCAGCCGTTGTTCAGCAAACAGATCACCACAGGCAGGTCCTCTGCGACCGATGTCGCGATATCCTGCATGACCATCTGCAGCCCGCCGTCTCCGGTTATCGTCATGACTTTCTTATCGGGGCATGCCGCCTTCGCGCCTATTGCGGACGGGAGACCGAATCCCATGGTCCCGAAACCGCCGGATGAGATCAACTGCCTCGGGCGGTCTATCTCCAGATAGTGCATCGCCCACATCTGATTCTGTCCGACGTCCGTTGTGATGATGATGTCCCGATCCTCTCGGGTTATCTTATTGATCTCATACATGACCTTCTGCGGGACGATGGGGTTGGCGTCGTAATCGAAATTGCACTTGCAGCGCTTTTTCAGATCCTGGATGTTCAGGTCCCATGCGGGGCGGTTGCTGCTGTAGCCTCCGAGCTTCTCAATGAGCATGCGGGCGGCCTTCTTCGCATCGCCTCTTATGTTGACCGATTCCCTGCCGTGCTTGTCGAATTCGGTGGGATCGATATCGACATGGATGACCCTGCTTGTTTTGGAAGGGGACGTCTGAGGGCTGTATGTCCTGTCAGAGAACTTCGACCCGATCGCTATTATCAGGTCGGAGTCCCTGAACGCATGGAGCGAACACATCCTGCCGTGCATACCGAGGGACCCCATACAGAGGGGGTGCGATGTGGGTATGGCGCCGATGCCCATCAGCGGCGTTATGACCGGTATGTTGGCCATTTCCGCCAGCTTTATGATCTCGGGGCTGGCGTTTGCGCCGATGACCCCGCCGCCCACCAGCATGACGGGCTTCTGTGCCTCTCTGATCCATTGGGCCGCCTGATCTATGCCGGAGTAGTCCTCCTCCGGGATCTTTATGCCGTACTTCTCGTCGAAGAGCGACTCGTCTATCTCGGCGTTGATCTGATCGACCGGGAGGTCGATGTGGACAGGGCCGGGACGTCCCGTCTGGCAGACCTCCCACGCCTCCATTATCGCGTGCGGCAGTCTGTTCAATTCCAAGACCCTGAAGTTGTGTTTGGTGATAGGCATCATCAGACTGTAGGCGTCAACCTCTTGGAAGGCACCGAGCCCCAGAGAACCGGTGCCGACCTGGCCTGTGAATGCGATCATCGGTATCGAATCGGCATATGCCGTGGCGATGCCTGTGACAAGGTTCGTAGCTCCCGGACCGCTCGTAGCGAGACACACGCCGGGGAAACCGCTTGCTCTGGCGAAACCGTCCGCCATGTGCGCAGCGCACTGCTCGTGGCGTACAAGGACGTGTCTGATCGATGATTCAAGTATTTCATCGTAGACAGGAATGACTACGCCGCCCGGATATCCGAACATCGTTTCAACTCCCTTATCCTCCAGCATTTTGAGTAGTGCCCTAGATCCTTTCATGAGTATACCTCGCCATGGGTATCAAAGAGGTCATTTTTATAATTGCGGTAGGGAGCCCCGGCCTGCAGTAGTCATATCGCCCCGTTTACACATAAGATTATTTTATTTGTAGGCGATTAGCCAACAGTGGTTCTGATGTCAAAGGTAAAGGTTGGGATAAACGGTTACGGCACGATCGGCAAAAGAGTGGCGGCCGCAGTGAGCAAACAGGATGACATGGAGATCGTGGGGGTAACAAAAACAAGGCCCACCTTTGAGGCGCAGGCCGCCATAGACCGAGGATACGCGATCTATGTCCCCGAGGGAAGCATTCCGGACTTCAAGGACGCCGGCCTGCCTGTCAAGGGGACCATCAATGACCTTTACAAAGCGGCGGACATAATAGTGGACTGCACGCCCGGTGATGTGGGGGAGAAATACAAGGCCGAGTACGAAGCGGCAGGGATAAAAGCGATCTTCCAAGGAGGAGAGGACCACAGCCTTACGGGCATATCTTTCAATTCCACCGCCAACTACAGCGAATCCTGGGGAGCGCAATTCTCAAGGGTGGTCTCATGCAACACGACCGGACTGCTCAGGACCCTGAACCCCATTGACAGGGTGATCAAGATAACGAACGCGTATGCCACACTCGTCAGAAGGGCCGCGGACCCCGGCGACAGCAGGAACGGCCCGATAAACGGTCTGGAGCCGACGGTGAAGCTGCCTACACACCACGGGCCGGATGTGAAGAGCGTGATGCCGTGGCTCAACATCAATACAATGGCCATAAAAGCATCAACGACGCTGATGCATCTCCATACGGTGGTCATCGAGCTCCAGAGGGAATCAACCACGGAGGAGATACTCGGGATAATGAGAGCGTCCCCCCGCGTAAAACTTGTGAACAGCCGCAAAGGGCTGAAAGGCACCGCCGAGCTCATGGAGCTCGGGAAGGACATGGGAAGGGACAGATCCGATATGTACGAGGTCATCGTGTGGGAGGACGGCGTGAAGGTCATCGGTAAGATGCTATATTACTACCAGGCGGTACACCAGGAATCGGATGTTGTGCCGGAGAACGTGGACTGCATAAGGTCAATGTGCAAACTGGAGGAGGACGCATCCGCATCCGTTTCGAAGACGAACAAAACCCTCGGAATAGAAAAGTGAAGGTAAAAGCATGAAAGACTTCAATACTCTGGAGGATTTCAATTTCAAGGACAGAACGGTCCTCCTGAGAGTGGATATCAACTGTCCGCTTGATAAGAAGACCCTCACCATATTGAATGATGCAAGGATAAGGAGCATCGTCCCGACAGTAAGAGAACTTATCGGCAAGAGGGCAAAGGTCGTGATCCTCGCGCATCAGAGCAGAAAGGGCGCATGGGATTTCATAGGTCTGGAACAACATGCGGCTCTTCTGTCGAAGAATCTCAACGCGCCCGTGAAGTACGTTAACGACGTGATCGGCGACGCGGCAAAGAAAGCGATATCTGAGATGAGGTCCGGAGAGGTCATCATGCTCGGCAACGTAAGGGAACTCGACTGCGAGGCGGTCTCGGCAGGCATGTCGGAACATGCCGGGGCGGATCTCGTTGCGGAACTTTCTCCCTTTGTTGATTATTATGTGTGCGACGCCTTCGGCACATCGCACCGTTCGCAATGCTCCCTGGTAGGGTTCCCGATAAAGGTGCCGTCAGCATCCGGAAGGCTGATGGCCAGGGAGATATACGCCCTGAATACGATACTCGGGAAACCAAAGCAGCCATCCGTCTTTATTCTGGGCGGGGCGAAGTTCGGTGACATCCCGCACATGATAGACCGCGTTTTAAGCTGCGGTATAGCGGACACGGTCATCGTCGTCGGTCTCGCGGGGAACGCCTTTTTGCTCGCAAGAGGCGTTGACATCGGCGAGGCCAGCTGCAAGATACTTGCTGATGAGCTCACGGAAAAGAACTTCCAAGCGGCCAGGGACATACTGGGCAAGCATGGGCAGAAAGTGCTACTTCCGGTTGATGTGGCGGTGGAGAGGAACGGCAGGAGGGTGTGCGTAAAGACAGGGGACATGCCGACAGCCGAACCCGCGCTGGACATTGGGGACAAATCCATTGACAAATTCAGGAAGGTCATACTCTCTTCAAAGACATCATTCATGTCGGGCCCGGCGGGAATGTTCGAGAAACCGGGATTTGAAGTGGGCACAAAACAGCTTATCATGGCAATGGTCGAAAGCAAAGGCCTGTCGGTCTTAGGCGGAGGGCACACCGCAGGCGCGGCCGAGAGCTTCGATCTCGCCGACCGGATATCATACGTAAGCACGGGAGGCGGCGCGCTGGAGACATTACTTCTGCGGGAGCCGCTGCCGGTGATAGAGGCGTTGAAGTATTCGAAAGAGAAGTTCGGGCCCGAGTGACGTCACCTGTGGCCTATGGAGCCGCGCTTCATCCTGACCAATGCTTCCTTTATGCGTTCGACCGGCTCCGTGATGGTCATTCTGATGTAGCCCTCGGCCGACTGCCCGAACCCCGGGCCCGGCGTCACGATGATGCCGAGATCTATCATTTTCATCGTGAACTCATCCGACGGCATTCCACAGTTGAACCAGACGTAGAACGTCCCCTTCGGCATGGCCACATCGAATCCGAGTTCTCTGAGGCCTTCGACCAGGGTCTCCCTTCTCTCCGCATAGATGTTCATGTTGTTCCTTATCGCGCTCGGCGGCACCCCGTCATCGTTGTACATATCAAGAGCGGTTATCCCCGCTTTTTGTATGAAGATGGGGGCGCCGGAGTCTATCTGGCCTTTGCATTTCTTGAGTCCGCCTATCAGTTCCGGATGGCCGACGGCGTATCCGAGCCGGAATCCGGTCATGTTGAATGTCTTTGAGAAAGACCCGAACTCTATGCAGTCGGGGCCTATCTGAAGTATCGACGGGGCGTGATAGTCGTCGAAGCACATCTCCGAGTACGCATTGTCGTAGCAGAGGATGGTGTTTGTGTTCTGGCACCAGTCGTAGACCTTCTTAAGGTACCTGAGGTCGCATGTCGCTCCGGTCGGGTTGTTCGGGTAATTGATGAAAAGCATCTTTGCGTCCCTCGGGCACTCCTCCACATCCAACAACCAATCGTTGTCTGCCCTGAGGGGGACGGAAACGCATTTCGCTTCGTTGAAGATCGTCGACGCTCCCGAGTAGACGGGATACCCCGGACTCGGAGCGATTATGAGCTCTTCGGGGTTTACGAATGCCTGGGATATGTTGAATATCGCCTCTTTGGACCCAAGCGTTATACACACCTGCGTCTCCGGGTCAACGCTGACCCCGAACCTCTTCCTATACCACCTCGCGACCGCTACCCTGAGGTCCTTCTCGCCTTGCGACGAAGAATATTTTTGATTGTCGTTCTCTCCCGCCGCGATCTGCAAGGTCTTCACGATCTTTTCCGGGGTCTGAAGGTCAGGGTCCCCGATGCCGAAATCGATCATATCCATGCCTTCTTTCCTTTTGGCGGCCGCAAGCTCCTCCAGTCTCACAAAGAGGTACGGCGGCAGTTTTTTGAGTCTTTCGGACTGCTCATACTTAACCATTGAATCACTCATCCACAATATCGCCCTGATATACAAGTGCGGCGGGCCCTTCCATGTACACGTGGCCCAGGTCCTCGTCCACCGTTATCTTCAGCCACCCTCCGGGAAGGCGCACATCCACGGGCTCCCCGAACGGCACTATGCCGTTCAGCGCTGCGGCCGTGGCGGATGCGCAGGCGCCGGTACCGCATGCCAAGGTCCATTGCGCCCCTCTTTCGTATACTTTGATATGTAAATTCCCGTCCTTGACACTGCAGAACTCCACATTCGTCCTCCTTGGGAAGAAGGGGTGCTTCTCGAGTATCGGCCCGAGTTTTTCCATCTCTTTGCCGCTCAGGTCTGCGAAGGTCACGAAGTGGGGGTTGCCCATCGAGACGGCGGTACCTCTGATATTGAACCCTTCCGCCGCGAACGGCTGGTCTACGAACTCGCCGTCGTAGTCGATCGGTATCGACCTTCCGTCAAGTACCGGGGCGCCCATGTCCACCATCACCGTGGTGACCTTGCCCCCGTCCAAGAACACCTTCGCGGTCTTCACGCCTGCGAGAGTGCTCACCGTCATCTCTTCCTTGTTGACTATTTTGAAGTCGTAAGCGTGCTTGGCAAGGCACCTTATCCCATTGCCGCACATCTCGGCCTCTGAGCCGTCGGCGTTTATGATCCTCATGCTCACATCAGTCCTTTCTCCCGGAAGAAGGAATACGACCCCGTCAGCGCCGATGCCGTAATTCCGGTCGCACATAAGCTTGCATCTCTCGCTGTCTATTTCAACATCGGCGTTCATGCCGTTGATCAAGATGAAGTCATTCCCTATCCCGTGGTACTTCCAGAATTTCATTTCAAGAGCCTCTCTGGTATCTTCTGATGTCTCCACAGATCCTCGATCCCCTGGGGTTCCCTTATCAGTTCCGCCTTGCCGTTGTGCACCAGGGCCTCCCCGCAGAGGGGGCGGGAGTTATAGTTGCTCGACATCGCGAACCCGTATGCGCCCGCATCGTATATGACAACTACATCTCCTTCCTCCGGGTCGGGAAGCGCGCGGTCGCGCGCCAAATGGTCACCCGTTTCGCATATGTGGCCGACAACGTCGTATTTTGCGGTGCACGCCCTCCCGAACTTATTGCCGATCGCAACATGGTGATAGGAATCGTACATGACGGGCCTGACGAGCGTATTGAATCCCGCATCCACGCCGACATACTTCTTCACGCCGGCATCTTTCACGTCGACGCATCTGGTCAAGAGGACCGTCGTGTCGCACACGAGGTATCTCCCCGGTTCAAGCATGATCTTCCTGACATCGGTCTCTTCGAGCACCATCTCGGTAAGGTTCATGCCCAGTTCTTCGATGTCCGCCTCAGGCTCGTTTGGACGGTAGGGTACGCCGATCCCTCCCCCGATGTCAATGAATTCTAGGTCTATGCCCGCATCCTTCAGCTTGTTGGTGGTCTCGATCAATATCTCCATGGCTTCCGCAAAGGGTTCGAAGGACATGCCGCCCGAACCGATATGGACGTGGATGCCCTTAGGTTCGAACCCGAGTTCCTTCGCGCGAAGATATGTCGGAACAACCTCCTTAAGGGGAATTCCGAACTTCGATCCCTTCGCGCCGGTAACGACCTTCGCATGGTGTCCCGCGCCGACGCCGGGAGTGATCCTGAAAGATACGGGTATCGAGCTCTTGATCTTGGCAAGCCTTTCGAGCTCGGATGCCGAGTCGATGTTGATCAGCACGCCGAGCTCGGCCACGGCCCTCAGTTCTTCGTTGCTTACGTTGTTGCCGGTGTATATTATCCTGTCCGGTGTGAAGCCCGCCTTCATGCAGGTCACGACCTCTCCGATGGATACCGCGTCGATCCCCGACCCCTCGCTCTCAAGTATCTTCAATATCGCAAGGCTGGAGTTGGCTTTGCAGGCATAGTGGATCTCCGTGGTCATATGCTTCGAGAACGCGCCGTACAGATTGCGGTAGTTCTCTCTGAGCCTGTTCTCGTCGGTCACATAGAGCGGAGTTCCGAACTCTTCGGCGATATCGGTGACCGGGATGCCGCCGAACAACATCACGTTGTCCCTGCAATCATAGTCCCTCATCGGTTCCGCCCCCCACGTACTTGTTGTGCAGTATCTTTACCACATCGGTCGCCCTGGACATGGGAACGACGAAGTTGAGCGAAACGTCCGAAGCGCCCTCGGATATCATCTCCACGTTGGCGCTCGCTTCCTTTACCGCGGTGAATATCTCTGCGGACACTCCGCACTTCGATAGGAGATTGTCTCCGACGGCGCATACAAGCGCCAGATCGCCCTTGACCTCTATTCTCTCTATGTCCCCTGAGCCCAGGGTGTTCAGTTTGGCCAATATCGATTTCACGTCGTTGTTGTGCACCAGGAAGGCCACAGTCGACAGTGATGTTGAAATGGAATAGATCACCACTTCATTCTCGGCGATCTTCTCTATTATGTTCGCCACCATCTCCGGGTGGAAGGCTATCTCCGCAGAACCTATCGATATTATCGAGAGGTCGGTCTTCAGGGCGACGCTCCTGAGCATGTCACCTCTGGGTTTCCTCAAGTGGTGGATTATCGTTCCCGGCTCCTCCGGCTTGAACGAGTTCTTTACCTTGAGAGGGATGTGCTTCTTCCTTACTGGCTCTATGGTCCTCGGGTGGAGTACCTTTGCACCGAAGTACGCAAGTTCCGCTGCCTCGCTGAAGTTCATCTCATCGATCTTGATGGCATCCGGCACTATGCGCGGATCGACGGACATGAAACCATCGACGTCCGTCCATATTTCCAGCAGGTCCGCGTTCATCGCGTTGGCTATCACCGCGGCAGAGTAATCGCTTCCTCCCCTGCCGAACGTGAGCGGCAATCCCCCGTCCGTTATGCCGTAGAACCCGGTGATGACGGGGATCACGCCCTCGTCGACGTACGGTTTGACCTTCATCATTATCATTGATTCGGTCTTATGGAGATTGGCGCTCCCCGACTGGGGGCTCCCTTCCGCGGATATCCCGCAGTCCTCGGAGGTAAGCGCGACGGCCTTGGCACCCGCCGCCCTCAGCGCGTGGCACAGGATCAAGGTGGAGAACCTCTCTCCCTGAGAAGTGATGTTGTCCACGTAGTACGGGCTCTTCGCGGCGGATTCGTCCTCGAGCAGGTCCCTGAATCTTTTCATCCGCTGGTCGAAATCCTTCATGAAATCGTCCATCTGTTCCCCGTTGAGAAGCTGGCTTGCAACATCGATGTGCTTCTTCTCGAACTCCGCTATGATGTCGTGCCTGCTCTCCGGAAGGCGTTCCGCGCCGTTCACGAGGAAGTTGGTGATGCCGGACATCGCCGATGCGACGACGACCTTGCTGTTGCTCTCATTCATTATTATACCGGCTGACCTCTGCAGGGCCTCGGGGGTTCCGACGCTGGTGCCCCCGAACTTCATGACCGTTATCATAGGCCGAGAACCTCGTTCAGGTCGTGGACCTTTCCGTCCTTCTTTCCGTCAACCCATCTTATGGATTCGATGAAGCCTCTGGCGAGCGCCTCTCTCGAGCCCATGCTGTGCTTAAGCTCTATCCTTTCTCCGCTTCCCGCGAATATGACCGTATGATCGCCGACAATATCCCCGCCGCGTATCGAATGCACACCGATCTCCCTCTTTCTGGCCCCGGTTATGCCCTCTCTTCCATATGTTACGTCCTCTATGCCGGTGGCCCTCATCATGCGCTTCACTGCCTCCATCGCCGTGCCGGACGGCGCATCCATCTTTTGATTGTGGTGCGCCTCTATGACCTCAATATCATAACCGTTCAGCGACGACGCGAGTATCTCGCACATCTTCCAGAACACATTGACGCCGACGGCGAAGTTCGCCGAGTGGACGGCGGACGTGTTGTTCTTTGCGATCTCATCACTCATTTTCTTTATCACGTCACTGGGTATCCCCGTCGTGCCGAGGACGATGTTAACTCCTTTCGCCGGTATCTTCGCGATTATGTTCGCGGCGGCCTGCGGCGCCGTTATGTCAACGTAGACGTCGGCATTCTCCAGCACCTCATCGAGGCTGTCCTGGCCCTTCGCGATGATCCCGGGGTATATCTCCTTCCCGAACATCTCCTCCGTCGGCGCGATCATCGCGCCCACAAGTCTCATGTCCTGGCTCTTCTGTATGATATCACAGATCGTGTGCCCCATCTTGCCGGAGGCACCTCCCAATGCTACATTAATCATTTTACCACAACCCAATGTTCCTAAGCGCGTTCTCAACCGGCGCGCGGTTCTTCTCAGTAAGTTCTGTCAGCGGAAGCCTCAGCGCCCCCGACCCATACCCCATCTTTGACATGACGTACTTTATCGGTATGGGATTGGTCTCGACGAAAAGCGCCTCGAATACCGGGGCAAGCTTGGCTATCAGAACATCCGCCGAGGCATTGTCGCCTGCAAGCAGCGTGCGGACAAGCTCCGCCATATCTTTGGGGAGGCAGTTCGACGTCACGGAGATGACCCCGTCGCCACCGCTGCGTATAAGTGCGGGCGTTAACGCATCATCGCCGCTCAGGACCTCGAATCCCTTCGGCCTTCTGTTTATTATGTCCCTTATCTGTTCGAGGTTACCGCTCGCTTCCTTCACGGCGTTTATTCCTTCTATCTCGGCCATCCTCAGCATGGTATCGGCAGTGACGTTGGAACCGGTCCTTCCCGGTATGTTGTAGACGACCACGGGTATGTTGACCGATTCGGCTACAGCTTTGAAGTGCAGGTATATCCCCTCCTGCGTCGGTTTCACATAGTAGGGCGATATCGAGAGCAGGCCGTCTGCCCCAAGGTCCTCCGCCTTCTTGCTGAGCATCACCGCCTCCGATGTGGAGTTGCTGCCGGCCCCGGCTATGACCTTCGCCTTCTTCACATGGTCCACCACTACCTCTATGACCCTTATGTGCTCCTCGTGGCTCAGCATCGCCGATTCCCCGGTGGAGCCGCACGGTACTATCGTGCGGATGCCGTTCTCTTCTTGGAACTCCACAAGCCTCCTGAGGCTTTCCTCATCAACCCTGTTGTCTTTCGTGAAAGGCGTTATTATTGCAGTGGAGGTACCTCTGAACATCTCAATTCTCCCCATAGTGTTCCTTCAGTATGAGCCTCGTGCGCGTGCTGAGAATGTTGTCGTATTTCCTTACCCTCTCGATGATGTCGTTGAGATTCTGCGATGTTTCCACATCTACCAGGGCGATGATGTCCTGATCGCCGGTGACCTCGAACACCTCGCTCACGCCTTCATAGCTTGCGAGTTCCTTTGCTATCTCGTCAGTGTCGGTGTTCACGTCGATCCTTATCTCCACAAGCGCCTTGACATTCTTGGAGCTGGTCTTGATCGTGAATCCTCGGATTATCCCATCCTCGGTCATCCTGTGTACCCTGCTCCTTACAGTACCTTCCGATACGCCCAGCTGATTGGCTATCTCCACAAAAGGCCGGCGGGAATCCTTCTTCATGATCTCCAATATCCGCTTGTCAAGGTTGTCTATCATTAAATCACCATTTTTGCTTGATTTCGTAAACCAACTGCGCATACGCCCAACTATGATATAAAAATTGTTATGGTTGCCTTCATTAAACAACGAAAAACAGCGTTGAAGCGTATGCGCTTATTTGTTCCGCCCCTTCTGCGCATCCTCTTCGCGGGCATTGTCGAAATGGACATCCATCTGAGGGAACGGCACAGTGATCCCGTTCTTCTTGAAGGATTTGAAGATCTCCTCTCTCAACTCCCCGCTTATCTTGGCGTGGTCGTTGAAATCGTAGACGTAGCTCGTGAGCCTCAGTTCTATGCTGGAGTCGAGGAATGCGGTCACTCTCGTTGAGGGGAGGTCCACCGAACCGTTGGCCACCACGTTGGGGTGGTTCATGGCGACCTCTTTCATTAGTTTTTGTGCGAGGTCGGTATCGTCATCATACGAGACGTTCATGAAGACCCTGATCTTGTACAACAGGCCGTCGCCGGTCATGTTGACTATCGTGGATGAGGTCACGGCATCGTTCGGCATGACCACCGTCTCTTTGTTATCCCAGTTCTCGAACTCCGTGTTCATGATATTGACGCAGGACACTTTGTAAACGGTGGGGTCGTCTCCTATCTTGACGATATCTCCGGATTTGAAAGGGCGCGTCGACAGCAGGACCATGCCGCTGAAGAACTGGTTCAGCACCCTCTGCGCGCCAAGGGTTATGCCTAAGCTGACAATACCCGCGCCGGTTATTATCGCAGTAAGGTCGAATCCGAGGACCGACATTATCATGGCCACGGCAAAGACCCATATGGCCAGTTTCCCGAGAAGGCGCAGCAGCGGCTCGATATCCACATCCTTCTGATCGATGTGTTTCTTCTTCGATATTTTGGATACGGCATTCTGAATGAAAATGAGATAGACCTTCCATACGATCATCGCTCCAAGCGCGATGTAGAAGACGTTGAACCAACTTCCCACGGCACCCACTATCTCCTCGGACGCACCGAACACGCGGAGGCTTTTCTCAAACGCGAAAAGTGTCACCACAAGGAGGACGAACGCCCTCAGTCCTCTCTTCGTCTTCTCCGCCTCCTTAATATGCCAGTGTATGAAGACACGTATCAGGATAGGCACGACGATCATCGCCGCCAAGATACCTACGGCCAACCAGATGAGGAAGGTTATCACGGCTGATGCGAGGGGGCCGTCGAATGGTTCGGGAAGGGGGTTGTCGAATACGCCGAGGATCCGGTTGAAGGCATCCCCGGACGATAACGGCGACAATACCACCAGCTCCACATGGACAGGGGCCGTCGTTACGACGGCGGAGCCTGCGTCCAACGACCTTATCGTCAGAACGATGCTGATGTCGTAGGTAGCGGCCGTAGCATATTTGTCAACGGATACGGACACGGGAACGGACCTGTTCTCCTGGCCGCCGAGAACGAAATCATTCTCGCCGGCAGATACTGTCACGCCGCCGGGGGAAATGAACCCTATAGATACCATCCTGGAGTTGCCGAGATCATTGCTGGAATAGCTGAGATAGTTCACGACCTCGAACCTGAAATCGTCTGAAGAACCGGCGTTGATCTTAAGATGATCGTTATACAAGACCAGTCCGACGTCCCCGACGGCGACATCCGAGTCAGAGGCAGTCGCGGGCAGGACCGCCAGCATGGATACTGCCAAAACAGCCAACAACAAGGCCGTGACTTTCGCTGGTCTCATGAGAACACAGACCCCCTGAAAGAATAAAATAATATCTATTGACGCATTGGATATCTCGTGGAAACGGAAGAAATCCTCGGGATCTCAGCATTCGTAATAACAATGGCGATACTGCTATCCGCTAGCATAAAAGATTGGAAGGAAAGGGAGGTCCCCGACATACATTGGGTGGTACTCGGCGCGGCCGGATTGATAATGTTCTTTTCCTACTCGGTCTACCTGACAGGGTTCAGGTGGGAGTATGCATGCTTGGCGGCCGGCACGGCGCTGATGCTTCTGGATATACTCTGGGACAAGGAACTGAACCCCCTCCTCATCTATCTCCCGATGGCCGTGCTTTTCATCATACCTCTTTATCCGAACCTCTCCGAGGATATCTTCAGGGCATGGGCCTCAGTACCCCTCTGCTACCTTGTCTATGTGGGCCTGTACCTTGTCAGTATCGTTAGGGGCGGGGCGGACGTGAAGTGTCTGATCACGCTTTCGATAATGTTCCCTCTCTATCCCAGGTTCTTTGGGTTTCCTCTTATAGACATACCGGAGACCCTATTCAGCCAGATATTCGTATACTCGATATCCGTTCTTTTCGTTGCGGCGATCATGGTGATACCCGTCGCAGCATATTTCGCCGCGAGGAACGCAAAAGAGGACGGATTTTCAAAAAGGATGTTCTCAGGATACAAAATGAGCATATCCAAAGCGGAAAATGCCGACGTGTGGCCGCTGGAGGATATCGTCGACGGCAGGCTGACATCCATAAAGATACCCGATGACGAAGAGATAGGAGATATCTATCTCAGACTCAAGGAGACTGGGCGCGAGGATGTCTGGGTCACGCCGATGATACCTTTCATTGTGATGATCTCCGCAGCGGCGGCCTTCCTGATGCTGATAGGGAATCCGCTGTTCCTCATCTTTTGATGTTCATCTTCTCCCTGCACCTGGCGCAGCGATCGCCGTTCAGCGCCACAAGGTCAACGAGATATCCGGTGCGGCGGATGACCAGCGCCCCGCAGTTGGGACAATATGTGTCAGAAGCGTCGTCCACCAGCACGTTGCCGACGTACACATACTCAAGACCGCACTCCATCGCGGTCTCCCTGCACATGAACAGGGTCTGGAGCGGAGTGATCGGAACATCCATCATCTCGTAGTCCGGATGGAACCTCGAGAAGTGCACCGGGGTCTCCGGGGACAGCTTGTCGCGCACCCACGAGGAGAACCTTTCGATCTCTTCCTCGGTGTCGTTGTAACCCGGGATCACCAAGTACGTGAGTTCAAGATGCACGCCCTCCTGGATCACTATCTCAGAGGCTTTCATGACATCCGCAAGATGTGCGCCGCAGACCTTCATGTAGAAGTCATCCGTGAAACCTTTGATGTCGATGTTGATGGCATCCGTGACCTTGCACAGTTCTCTCAGTGGTCCTTCGCATATCAGGCCGTTGCTCACAAGCACGCATCTCAGGTCCGGCGCTTCCTCCATGATATCCATGATATATTCGAACCAGATGATCGGCTCGTTGTACGTGAAGGCTATGGCGTCGAACCTCTCTTTCCTGCAGAAGGCGACGATCTCCTCCGGTGATTCGTAAGTTGTGCGTTTCCTGCCGGCGGGGGACATTGAGATAGCATAATTCTGGCAATGCCTGCATGACATGTTGCATCCTATCCCTCCAATGGAGAATATCTTACTTTTAGGATAGTAATGGTAGAACGGCTTCTTTTCAATGGGATCGACGCTGAAGGACGAGACCCTCCCATAGTTGTTGGCTATGAGCTTATCCGTCTCGCCCTTTCTGGACATGCACCTCCCGAACCCGCCCATGGGGATCCTGCACCCGTGCGGGCACAGGTCGCAGACGTACGCATTGCCGTCGCGGTGATAGTGTTTGGCCTCCATATTGGGGTTAATGCCTGCCGTTGCCCATCGCCTCCCTTCTGTCCCCATGGTCAATGTACGGGACGCCGTCGTTGGTGACCATGCCTATGATGGAGAATTCCAGGTCATGATCGTACAATGCGGACCTCTTGTTCTTGTCGAATGTGAACAGCAGTTCGTAGTCACCGCCCCAATAAAGCATCATTTCCTCTTTCTGGATCCCGGTCTCGGAGGCGACCCTCTCAACGCCGTCACCCTCCGGAAGAAAGGCCATATGGACATCCATCCCCGTGTGGCTGGCACTGCAGATGCTCCTTGCCCCTTCGGCAAGCCCGTCAGACAGATCGATGCATGATGTGACCGCACCGGATGCGGACAGGGCGATGCCTTCTTCGACACGGGGGACCGGCATCATCAGGGGGGACGAAGACACGCCTTCAAGGCCGTTCTCAATGGCGAAGAAACCCGCCGCGGCAGATCCAAGCGAGCCGGTGACAGCCACTATGTCCCCAGGTCTCGCACCGGACCTGAGCATAGGGCGTCTGCCGTTCATCGCGCCTATCGCGGTACAGGAGACGGCCCCGCATCCGAATTTGGTGTCTCCTCCGTAAATGTATGCTCCGAACGACTCTGCGCATTTATCCATGCCGGCCATTATGTCATAGAGCGGAACGGCATCGAGGTCAGGAGGCATCGTCAGTGCCGCCAGCAGGCCTACCGGCGCGGCACCCATGCTGGCCAGATCACTTATGTTGACCGCTGCCGCCGTCCATCCGAACTCCTCGTATGTCATCCCTTTTGGAAAATGCCTTTCAAAAGTAACGCCGTCCGTACAGGCAATGATGTCCCCGCCGGTCGACGGAATGACAGCGCAATCGTCTCCGGGACCGAGTCCGGGCGACTGCCGGACAATGCTCCGGATACTCTTTACGAGTTCCCTTTCCCCCAATTCCTTCAAGGAGACCATTGCCGAGAATATCATGTTCGCTAAATAAGGGTTCTCTCCCTCGGGGCAGCATTGTTTATCCCTCACGGATCAGAACAGGACATGGAAGGGTAACGACAAGAAATAGTAATTAATATGCGTGGTAACAATTCTGTTGCTCGGTCTCAAATGAACATCGATATCAAATACGGAAAGGACGGGGTCCAGAAGACCGAGGTTCCAGATGCGAACTATCTCGGAACATTCTATCCCATGGACGTCGAATGCAGGGATCCGGACGAAGTGATAAACGAATCCATCGACAACCCGATAGGATACGCCTCTCTGTCCAAATTCCTGGAAGGCGGAAAGGACATAGTATTCATTGTCAACGACGGCACAAGGCCGACACCGACCGCCAAAGTGCTCGACGCGCTCTCAAAAAGGATGGACCTGCGTAAAGCCAGATATCTGATCGCCACGGGAACTCACAGAGATATGACGCCGGAGGAATACGACTTCGTTTTCGGTAAGCATTACGAAAGCCTGAAAGACAGGATCATATCCCACGACGCCAAGAAATCCGAATGCGTCAATCTCGGCAGATCCAAGAACGGTACACCGATGGAGGTCAACAAGATTGCGGTCGAGGCCGACAGACTGGTGATAATAACAAGCGTCGAGCCCCACTATTTCGCTGGATACACCGGAGGAAGGAAATCGTTCCTTCCGGGCGTGGCTTCGTATCTTACGGTGGAGACCAACCACAAATTGGCAATGAAGAAGGAGGCGCAATCGCTGGTCCTTGAGGGCAACCCGGTGCACGAGGACATGATGGACGCCTTGGAAGTGATCAAGGATAAAGAGATATTCTCGATACAGATGGTCCTCGACCGCCATCAGCACATATACAAAGTGGCATCGGGGGGTCTGACGCCCGCCTTTGACCAAGCGGTGGAATGGGCGAACCAGGTGTTCTCCGTCCCGATACCTCAGAAGGCGGACATCGTGATATCCGTCGCGCCTTACCCTATGGATGTGGACCTTTACCAATCGCAGAAAGCCCTGGATAACGGAAAATGGGCGCTTAAAGAGGGCGGAAAGATAATAATGGTCTCCAAATGTAGGGAGGGCGTAGGGCACGCAACGTTCCTTACGCAGCTTTCCTCATCGAAAGACCCGAAGCAGGTCCTTGAGAACCTGAGCAAAGAATACAAGTTAGGATACCACAAGGCGGCAAAGATGGCTGAGATAGCGGTCTGGGCCGATATTTGGGCAGTGACGGACCTGGACCCGGAGATGATAAGGGCTGCGAACATAACGCCCTTCCCGACGGTGGATGAGGCAGTGAAAGAAGCGCTCAGACAGAGACCCGGCGGAAAGGTCATAGTGCTGATGGACGGAAGCGTAACAATACCAAGAGTTGAGTAAGATGAGCGAGTTCAAAGCGGACAAGATAGACAATGAGAAAGTGAGGGACGCACTCAACACTTGTACAATGTGCGGCTTCTGCAAGGCCGTATGCCCCTCATTCAAATCGATAGGCTGGGACACGGCCGTGTCGAGAGGAAGGATAATACTTACGTACGGGCTTTTGAGCGGTCAGCTGGAAGTGGACGACTCCGTCGTGGAGAACATGTACACCTGCACCACATGCGCTGACTGCGTAAGGCGCTGCCCGTCGAACGTGGAGATAGTCGATGTGATAGAGATGTGCCGTTCCGACCTTGTAAAGAACGGGCACATCCTCCCGAAGCACAAGGCGGTCGCGGACAGCGTGCTCAAGTATAACAATCCGTACGGAGAAGAGAGACCGGTGGCCGACACCCTCGGGATGAAGCCGCACAAAGCAAAGATAGGCTACTTCGCGGGATGCACCGCCACGTACAGAGAGAAGAAGATCGCAGCGGCATCGCTCTCGATACTGAAGAAACTGGGTGCGGACTTCACCACACTGGACGAGGTATGCTGCGGCTCGGTCCTTCAGAGGATAGGCGTAGATGAGAAAGAGACAATTGCGCTGATGAAGAAGAATGTAGAGGCGATAAAGTCTCTGGGGGTAGAGACGCTCGTCATCTCGTGTTCCGGATGCTACAGGATGTTCAAGATCGAATATCCGAAGTTCGTGGAGGTCCCCTTCACCGTTCTGCATATTTCGGAGTATCTTGCCAAACAAGACCTCAAGCTAAAGTCCCTGGGTGACGTAAAAGTGACATATCACGACCCGTGCCATCTGGGAAGGCACTGCAAGGTCTACGACGCGCCCAGAGAAGTGCTGAAGAAGTTCCCCGGCATAAACTTCAAGGAGATGAAATTCAACAAATCGGCAAGCCACTGCTGCGGCGGAGGCGGAGGGGTAAGATCTGCATATCCCGAGGAAGCGAAGGACATCGCCGGAACGAGGTTAGATGAGGCAGGCTTTGCCGACATCGTCGTCTCAACATGCCCGTTCTGCGTAGCCAACCTAGCAGCGTCCGCAGGCGACCGTAAAGTAAAGGTGATAGACCTTACGGAGCTGGTCGATAACAACCTTTGAAAATGCACCCATCCGATCTTTGGAAAGAACCTTCAGGCAGGCCGCTGATAATGGGAATACTGAATGTGACCCCCGATTCTTTTTCGGACGGGGGCGCATTTTTTTTAAAAAAGGACGCGCTGGAACATGCGTACCGCCTTGTCGAGGACGGCGCGGACATATTGGATGTGGGAGGCGAATCATCGAGACCGGGGGCTATCCCTCTGCGGGAGGATGAGGAGAGGGAGAGGATCATCGAAGTGATAAGGGAACTCGTGCCGACCATAAACATACCGGTTTCCGTCGACACAACGAAACACAGGATCGCAGAGGAGGCCGTCAGGGCGGGGGCATCGATCATCAACGACATATCCGGACTGAGGGACGAGATGGCGGACATAGCGATATCCTACGATGTTCCGGCGGTGGTCGCGCATATGCACGGGACCCCGCAGACCTTCGGGACCGACATGATGAAAGGCGACGCTCTTGCGGAGATCAAAAGATTCTTCAGCGAAAGGACCGAGCAGGTCATGAGCAGAGGCATGAGGGAAGAGAACATAATCCTCGATCCCGGCATAGGTTTCGGGAAGACCGCGGGACAGGATATGGAGATCCTTGAGAACAGCGGATGGTTCAGCGACAGGTACCCGGTGCTGATAGGCCCATCCAGAAAGAGGTTCCTCATGCAAGGTTATCCCGGCATGGACAGGGACGATGCGACCGCGGCCGCATCAAGGACCGCCGCAGAAAGCGGCGCCAGGATACTGAGGGTGCATAATGTCTCGAGGGTCATTTCCAGCCTCAACGGGGATACCGGAGAATGACCGCCGTGCCGAATTCATAAAAGGAAGCCTGCCGCTACTATGGCCGCCACGCTTACGCCGGTCAGCAGGATGAAGATGATGTTCTTCCTCTTTTCCTGTTTGATCTTTGCCTGGTCTTTCCAATAACAATCCTCTGTACAGTATGCCCGGTCAAAAGGCACGGGGTCTCCGCAGAACTTGCAGTGGTCGTGTTCGGGAAGCCTTATGGACATCGTCGGCCAATCGTCATCATAGTTTATATCTCTCGCCGTCAACGGCTTATATGAAAAGCGAGTGGAGGTTATGTGAAGGTCAAGGAATACGACAGCGACCGCTTCGACAGGATGAGAAGGATAGACTGGCTGGATGTCGATACGATGCAGAAAGCGAAATGCCTGATCGTAGGTGCCGGAGCTTTGGGCAACGAGGTCGTAAAATGTATGCTGCTTGCGGGATTCAGGGACATCACCCTCGTGGATATGGATGAGGTCGTGACGTCAAACCTAAGCAGATGCGTCTTTTTCAGAGAAGGCGACGGAGGCAGGAATAAAGCGGAAGCGGTGGCGGAAAGGGCACGCGAACTTTATCCAGGCTCTGAGATAAAAACCGTCGTCTCCAGGATACAGGAGTTGGAGGACTGGGATTATGGCATTGTCTTAGGATGCCTCGACAATATCTCCGCAAGGCTTCATGTCAACTCCCACGCGAGATATCATAGGATCCCATACATAGACGGCGCCACCGACGGATTCAGAGGGAAGGTGCAGGTGGTGCTCGGAAGCGGCCCGTGTCTGGAGTGCGGAATGAACAGCAGCCACATGAGACTCATTGATGAGAGGTTCTCATGCACCGGAGAGGGCACGATATTCGTACCAAAACTGGCATCGGAGATAACAACAACGTCGGTCATAGCCGCGATACAAGTAAGGGAAGCGATGAAAATATTATCAGGCAGAAGTGATTTATGCATCAAGAATGTTATGTATTATGACGGGCAGTCGGGGACGACGACACATCTCGAGGTCCCGGAAGACAGCAGCTGTCCGAATCATTTTACAGAGGGGGGAACAAATGACCGTCAGAATTACCGTGATTAACACGATGAACAACTCATCCATAAGGATGGAATTGGAATCATACGAGTCCGTGGAAGACATAATAGACACGGCCGCAGAATACTGGGGAAAGGATGCGGGGGCATACGTCCTCAGAAAAGGTTCGAAGCTTCTCAATAAAAGGCAGAGCATAGATGAGATCAACCTCAGAGAAGGTGACATCATCGAGATGATCCCCGATCCGGAAGGCGGGAACTGAAATGGGCCTTGTAAGGCCGGTGCTGATAAAGAGGATCAACAACGAGATCCTCGGTCTGAACACTTATCTGGGTCTTAAGATACAGGCGGTGCCAGAGAAGGCCGGGTTCCCCATTGAGATAAGCATCGCGCTGAAGAACGCGCAGGCGAGGATATCCAAGGATGAGATGGGGAACGAGCATGTATTCACCATCATCGTGTCGGAGGAATATCCCTATGAAAGGCCGAGGGCGAAGTGGATGACCCCGATCTTCCATCCGAACATAATGATGCCGCGGGACGGCGGGTTCGTTTGCGTCAGGACGCTGGAGAACTGGTCGTTTGGGTCGTCGCTACTATCCTTCGTGAAAGGCGTGGAGCAGCTGATATCGGACCCGAACCCGATGAATCCGTACGGCACGGACTCCTGCATGGAGGCCGCAAGATGGTATGTGGAGAACAAGCCCAGGTTCGAGGTCAGGGTAAGGTACGGTGGGCGCGATGCCTAAGATAATCTCGGCCGACATACCGGAGATCGACTTCAAAGAAAGGCCGGTGAAAGATGTCTCGCTATATGTCAGCGAGGATGTCATAGCGTCCATGGCGGACCATTCGGAGAGAGGGTACCGTGAGAACAAAGAGGTAATGGGCCTCATGATCGGCCATATTCTGAAAGACGGAGAAGGGACATACGTGAAGGTCTTAGATGTCGCGACGTCAGGTCTCGATGCGGACGAGGCAAGCGTCAGATTCAGGAAGGAGAACATGGAGGAACTTTTTGTCACCATCGATAGGTGCAAGGGGGATGCCGTCGTAGGGTGGTATCATTCGCACCTCGGCATAGGGTGTTATCTTTCCGATGTGGACATCCGGACGCACGTCGGTATATTCGGTGACGATACGGGGTTTGCCATTGTCATAGATCCGTCGGACTCCACCCTTGCGGCATTCTCCTGCGGAAGGGACGGACCGAAAAAGGTTCCGATGATAATCCTGACCTGATCATACCCAGATGGCGTGTTTTTTACGCATGTCCTTTTCGGTGACGTTGAGTCTCTTCATCAGGTCGGGTATGATGCAGTCAAAGAAGAAAAGCACCGTATCCTCAAAGATGGTCCCCAGCGGAGCCAATTCCGAATCTTTCTCATCTTTCTCCAGTTTGAGTGTGATCACGGTGTCCGAGGCCGCCGCAAGCTTGCTTGACGGCGTCGACGTCAGCGAAACAACGTGAGAGCCGATGCGTCTGGCTATCTCCGCCGTCTGAACGACCGAGGTTGTCTGGCCGGTATTGGAGACCAGGATGGTAAGGTCATTCTTGCTTATGATAGGAGTTGTCATATCTCCGACAAAATGTACCTTCAGTCCTATCTGGACCAGCCTGACCGAGAACAGTTGTCCGATGAGACCGGATCTGCCGGATCCGTACACGAATATCTTTTCCTTTGAGATGATCAGGTCGATGAGGGTTTCCCAATCCTTTTCGGGTATGGAGTAAACGACCGTCTTGCAGCGTTCTTTCAGATAATCCATTGTCTCCCGCAAGGGCTCATTCCTCTGCGGCAGCGGCCAACTCCGCCTTCCTTTTCTCTTTCAGTGCCTTTGCGACCCTTTTGCTCATCACTCTTTCGTTGATGATCCTCATGTACATAGCATCATGTTCCAGCAGAGGCGATGAGGATATTATCGTCACCTCCGAGCCGAGGTCGCACAGCGCTTCAGCCAAAGGTTCGAATTTCAGATCCCCCTTCTTTATCGGAGTGAGCCTCCTTTCGTTGCCTTCGTAGTACTCAACGCCCGCAAAGGCGGTTTGGATCTTGCCTTTGCAATATGGTTCCACCTGTTGCAGCAGATCAAGGAAATCCTCCGCTTCGACAAGGGACCCATTGGTCCTGGAATGGTAGTGCGGGAAATTTACCGCGGGGACGATCCCGTCAACGGAATCGCAGAGGTCCAATACCTGCTCCAGAGAGCCGTATACGGATTGGTGGCCGGTTATCTCCACGCCGAGCTTCAGGCGTATCTTGTTGTCTTTCCACCAGCCCATTATAGCTGCGACATTCTCTTCGATGTTGGCATCGATCTCCTCATCAGGGAGCTTTCGGGTATAAAGGCCCAAGTTCGTGACGACTATTTCGCCGTCAAGGGCGTTCATGATCGTCGCGGCCCTTCTGATGCTGTCCATGCATGACTCGGTCAGTTCGTTGTTCGAACCGAGGTCCATGTAGTATGGGGTATGGAGCGATATGCTGACATCCAGCCTCTTCGCGACATCCCCTATTTCGTGGAGTTCGCCGAAACTGCAGGTTATTCCCGACGGCATATAGATAAGAAGGTCTTCCTCCTCGATGATGGTCTCTGGGTTCGATATCAGCTCGCCGTCCCTTTCAAGCTCCACAACGAAGATATCTTTGACATCTCTGATCCTGATGCCGACCTCCTCTTCGTTGGGGTATCTTCCGTCCACACCCGCCCTCACCATCTGGATCCCGAGAGTGTTAAGGCTTAGGTTATGTACATCCTCGATTCCATCTTTGAGCGTCCGTCCTTTGCAGGACAGCGGTATTCCGGCGGGTCCGAACCTTATCATGATGTGACCCATTAATGTCAGGCTGTATTAAATATATGCGCACGCAAGCGCAACCGAGTAAAAGCATCAGGATAGTTTTATAAACAACTTCCCCATACGACGGTTACCCAATGTCGGGAGAGTCAGAAAATGAGTGAGAGCTTCAAAACGAATCCCCAGCTCGTTGCCTTGATATCAGAACTCAAGGCAAAGACAAGGGAGAACGAGGCCGCTATCTGGCGAGACATAGCGCTTAGGCTTGAGAAACCGAGAAGGAACTGGGCCGAAGCGAACCTCAGCAAACTTGAAAGGTATGCGAAGGAAGGGGAAACGATAATCGTTCCCGGAAAAGTTCTCGCCGCAGGAAGCGTAACAAAGAAAATAACAGTGGCAGCATACAGTTTCTCGGATGCTGCGGCAGCAGGTATAACCGCCGCCGGAGGAAAGACGATGACGATAAAGGAGCTCATGGAAGCGAATCCGAACGGCTCCGGCGTGAGGATCATGAGGTGATATGATGGTCACGGTCATAGATGCAAAAGGACTCATCCATGGCAGACTTGCCAGCAATGTCGCCGAGATGATCATGGACGGAGAAGAGGTGGTCGTTCTCAATGCGGAGGCCATCGTGATAACGGGCCAGAAGGAAGTGGTATTCGCAGACTTCAAAGAGAAGGTCGACCGCGGAGACACGACGAAGAGGAAAGGGCCGTTCTATCCGCGCAGAGCGGATCTGCTTTTCAAGCGCTGCGTAAGGGGCATGATCCCCTGGAAGACAACGAGCGGAAGGGACGCATACAGGAGACTTCATGTATACGTCGGAACTCCGAAGCAGTTCGAGTCATGCGAGAAACTGAGGCCAGAAGAGGCAGACAGAGAGATCACCGGCAAATACACAACCCTGGGAGCCGTATCAAAATTCCTGGGATCCAACGTGAGATGATCTCATGGAACACGTAAATACAAGCGGAAAAAGGAAGACGGCGATCGCAAGGGCGACCGTTAAAGAGGGTACCGGCAGGGTGACCATCAACAAAGTGCCGCTGGACACATACGGTCCTGAGCTGGCAAGGCTTAAGATCCTTGAGCCTCTGGGTCTTGTGCCGGAGAAGGCATCGAAGGTGGACATAGCCGTTCTGGTCAACGGCGGAGGAGTGATGGGTCAGGCTGCGGCGGCAAGGACCGCTATCGCAAGAGGGCTCGTCGACTTCTACAAAGACGAAGAGATGGAAGCGGTGTTCAGAGCATACGACAGGACGCTCATCATCAATGATGACAGAAGGAAACTTCCGAAGAACCCACTCGGACACGGTGCCCGTGCCAAGAAGCAGAAGTCATATCGTTAAGGTGATATCATGATAATACCGGTGAGATGTTTCACATGCGGAAAGGTGGTCGGAAGCGCGTACCCGGAGTATGTCAAACGCGTGGGGATGGGAGAGAACCCCAAAGATGTCCTGGACAGTCTCGGTTTCGAGAGATACTGCTGCCGCAGGATGATAGTATCCCACGCCGATCTCATCGGGGAGATAGCACCTCTCGGATAAACCATTTAAAAAAACCAATTATGGGCCCGTGGGGTAGCTTGGTATCCTTCTTGCTTGGGGTGCAAGTAACTCCAGTTCAAATCTGGGCGGGCCCACCTAACTCTCTAGCCAGCAGGTCAGTTTAAGAATCAATGACATTTCTCGATGGCAGTCATTTACGCCATTCTTCCCTAAATTAAACTTATTAAAAGTCAAATTTTTCCCAAACTCCTTAGGTCGTTGTAAATATCTTTTACTAATGCGTGAAGGTCTCTAAGTTTGCTAATGCTAATCGTTTTTGCATTATCTTTGTATACTGCCCTAAGCTTTTTCTCAAGATCGAGTAAACCACTCCTATCTGTCTTTAACTCTTTTCGTAGTATATCTCGTCCAGCTGGACCAATTTTTTTCATATACTCGAGAATTGACTCTGCATATTCCTGTTCTTCCGAATCCCAAATTCCCATTTTATTACCCCTCCCTTACGGCCAATAATACATTAAGTGTGCTCTGATGAAATAAGCATTATCATCGAATAACAATCGTTATAGTCTATTTTGTTCATACATGATACATGGGTGCAACTGACGTGAAATGTGACCTTTCCATCGAGGAATTGCGAGAGATAGTTGCACCTATAGCTGAAAGATATGATATTAACAGCATCTATCTGTTCGGATCGAGGTCTCGTAATGAAGGTCACGAAGGTAGCGACTATGATTTTTATGTTGTGCTAGGACCTAAAAAAAATCTGATAAAAATATGCGGATTGCTGAGAGAATTAGAGGAAGCACTCGGCGAGAAGGTTGATATAGTAACCGATGGAGCACAATTAACAAAGGACTTTACTAAGGAAGTTCTTAATGAAAGAAGGCTGGTCTATGAGTCGTGACATTTCGCACATTGAATCTATTATTCAATACTGTTATAATATCGAGGAAGCAGTAATGATGTTTGGCACAGACGAAGAGGATTTTCTGTGCAATACGCAGTTTCAACAAAGCTGCGCATTTTCTTTGCTTCAGGTCGGCGAGATCGTAAAACGACTATCTCCTGATATAACTTCAAAACATCCTACGATTGAATGGATCAACATCGCAAGGTTCAGAGATATTCTGACTCATAATTATGGTAAAGTGGAGCAACCGGCAGTGTGGGACGTGATTGTGAAAGATATTCCGATATTAAAGAAAGAATGTGAATCAATTCTCATAGAGCTTAGATCAAAATAAGTCAATCGTTTGGTGGAGTTTTCAATAACATTGTATGCTGCTTTACTGAAACTCATTTTCGAACTGCTGGTTACCAATATATGTCAATCTGGGTTGGTCAATCTGCTCTTTCTCCTCATATTTCAAAGGTCCTTTTCCGTGAGCTTCTCGACTGACTGTATGCCGCCGTCCTCGATGATCTTACGGTAGAACATCTCCACGGCATCGGAGGGCGAGATCTTCAATTGACTCAGGATATTCTCCGCTTCAACTTTGATGATGGAATCGACGCGTGCGTTAATGACGGAACCTCTGTTCTTCGTCGGCTTTCCGGAGAGGACCTCGTCGCACAGATATGCGATGTACTCATTGTAGAACATCCCTTTCTCTCTGGATAAGGCGCGGATGATATTCGTGGTCTCGGAACCATACTGGGATGACTTTTTCTTCCTCGCCGCAATGTGGGGATGTCCGAGGTTCACCGCGATATCTCTGAGGACTGATTTTCGGGAATCCATATCCTGAGGTCTCAGATCGCCCTGATCGAGTCTCCGGATCTCCGATATCACTTCCTCCGCCATATATGGGTACAGAAGACTCTTGCCGAAATGCTTCGCGATCGCCAGTTCGCAGGGGATGGACACCTTTATGAGTCTCTCTGCGGCAGCATCCTTCTGCATCTCATAGTCCTTGTCCGTCTGATCGACGAATTTGGCGCAGCCCATGAAATATTCATCCGCACCCTGCCCCGTGATCACCACGTCCTCTTTCGCTTCCCTGCACACGCAGAAAAGCTGTAATTCATATGATATCGTGAACGGGTCCGTGGTGCCGGTGGCGGAGATCATCTCTTTGATCAAAGGTTCCATGTTCCTTTTCGATATCCGGGCATGCGTCCAAGGGAGTTCCAGCCTTTTGGAAAGGTCCTCTGCCATAATGACATCATGCGCTTTGTCCGTTCCGCAAGTGTAAAGATGTACCGAGTTCGCATACCTCTTTGCGATAGCTGATATCAACCCGGAATCCAATCCTCCGGAGAACGCTACGGCAACATCCCTTCCTTCTGTCGAATCTCTGACAGAATCTA
>WRKC01000100.1 GCA_009778275.1 Methanomassiliicoccaceae archaeon | reverse complement strand
AAAAAATGGGGTTTGTTAAGTGGTTTTTGCGTTACGGTATCATTCTCTGCGAACGATCATCGTTACGGCGTTCCCGCCGCCGAGGCAGAGCGTGCACAGGCCCGTATCTTTCTGGCGATCCTGCATGGCGTAGACCAGTGTTGTCAGCACGCGTGCTCCGGAGCAGCCGATGGGGTGTCCGAGTGCCACAGCCCCCCCGTTCACGTTGAATTTGTCATCGGGTATGTTGAACGCTTTCTTCACTGCGCATGACGCGGTCGCAAAGGCCTCGTTGTGTTCGAACAGGTCAATGTCGTCGACCTTCATCCCGGCTTTCTTCAGAACATGCTGGGTGGTCGGTATGGGCGCCTCCATGATAAGCTCCGGCGCCACTCCTCTCTCGCCGTACGCGACGATGCTTGCCAACGGCTTGATGCCGTGTTCTTTCGCCCAGGATCTGGATGCCACGACCACTGCCGCGGCCCCGTCGCTCAATTGGGAAGCGTTCCCGGGAGTTACGACGCCGTCCTTTTTGAACGCCGGCCTCAGTGAGGAAAGGGACTCCATTGTCGTGTCCCCTCTTACTCCCTCGTCCACTTCGAAGACCGTGTCCCCTTTCTTGGTCTTTATGGTGTAGGGGACGATCTCTTTCTTGAATTTGCCTGCGGCCTGCGCCGCGGCCGCTTTCTTATTGCTGTCCACCGACAGCTGGTCGGCGTCCTGCCTTGTGACGCCGAACCTCTCCGCCACGATCTCCCCGGTGTTCCCCATGTGCTGATTGTTGAAGATGTCCCAGAGCCCGTCATGGACCATGGTGTCCGTCAGGACCTTATCGTTCATTGTGAAACCCCACCTGGCACCGTCAAGATAGTAGGGGATGTTGCTCATGCTTTCCATGCCGCCTGCTGCGATGACATTGTACTCTCCGGCCTTGATCGCATCCGCCGCATTCATGACCGATTTCAGGCCGGAGCCGCACACATCGTTCACTGTGTATGATCCGATCTCAGCGGGGAGCCCCGCCGCCATGGCGGACTGCCTTGCCGGGTTCTGCCCGAGGCCGGTCGATACCACGTTGCCCATGATGCACTCCTCGATATCGGCGGGAGCGAGCCCTGCCCTTTTCACTGCCTCGCCGATCGCTGTCGCGCCGAGTTCTGTTACTTTGATGCCGCTGAGCGCTTTGCCGTATTTTCCTATCGCGGTCCTTGCCGCGCTGAGTATTACTATTTCTTCCATTGGATTACCTCACAAATGTAATGGGTATAGGTAGGGGACTGAGTATTTATTGGTGTCGGTGTTCATATACGTCTATTGACGAATTCAACAGGCTGTTCCGCACCCATTCTCTTCAGGGGCTTCGATAAATGCCTCCTTGCCGCGGTGGGCGGTTCGTACCACCCTTCCCGGACCCACCTTACCGCTTTTTTCACCTGAGGCGCCTCTGCGGATGTGCCGCACCTTCTGCAGCGGTATCCTTTCCCCTTCCCGACGGATTCCATGGTCCTGCCGCAACCCCCGCATACGGGATTCGAGATCTTCTCGTATCTTTCGGCGGCTGTGATCACACGCACCTTCTCTGCGTTGAGCGTCCTCGGCTCCTCTCTGAGCTCCCCCATGACCCCTATCGCATCCCCCTCTGACAGGTTGTCGAAGAGGAGACGGAACTCCTTTGACGGTTCGTATGCTCCGACTGTCACTTCCCCGAAGCGGGTGGCGATGCGTGTGAGAACGTGCCCGCCCTGTATGTGTTCGCTTCCGGTCACTTTCCCCTCAATATAATACGACTGGCCGGGCACCAGCTCCTTTGGGCGGCGGAGGATGTGGTCGTCCGTTCCCTGGTTCGTGAGGAAGATCATCCACCTTTCTATCGGTTCGCTCCTTATGATCTCCTTCCCTCTCATAAGTTCCCGGCGGTCCTCCCCGCGGAGACCATACATTATCGGGCAAGGCGTCGACGGGACCATGGCGACCTTCCGGGCCCTTTCCTCCCAGCTGTTGAAGGTAGACCGCAGCGAATTGTCCGCTTCTTTTATGGAAAGGGGTTCGAAGACGCGTTCGGTCCCCCACCTGTCCTTCGGTCTGTATGTGAGCATTTCCAAGGTGCTGTCCCGGGGCCTCCAGGCCATCCCGCATGTCGCTCCGATAATGCCGCGGCCGCACCCTTTCTCATATTTCAGCGCACCGATCCGGATGATCTCCTCCTCCGCCTCGCTCTTGTCCAGGATGGTCCTGACGCCTTTCCAGTATATGGACGGGGGAGGCTTCTTCCTGCTCACTACCAGCCCGGGGCACGAGTCCGGTTCGCTGTATCT
The DNA here is from genome assembly GCA_009778275.1 of Methanomassiliicoccaceae archaeon. Taxonomy (GTDB): domain Archaea; phylum Thermoplasmatota; class Thermoplasmata; order Methanomassiliicoccales; family Methanomethylophilaceae; genus Methanoplasma. Next base: position 25,945 of record WRKC01000100.1, on the reverse strand, counting down.
CTCGATCAGCGGAATTAACATCTCGACGATCTCACTCTCATCCGGTTCATAAGATGAAGCGTTCTCGAAGCATGATATTTCCCTGCCGGAAATGTCCCCTATGCACGTGCGCCGTCCGTTCCCCTTTCCAAATCTCATCACGAGCGAGCCGTTGCCCCTGGTCTTCCAGGGGACCGCCGGATTCAGTCTCACAAGGCGCGGATACCCGATCAGGTCCATTCTTTCGCATAGCAGGGAGATGATCTCTGTCGCGAGGAACGTGGTACAGTTCCCATTGATGGAATCGGTGTCATCGACCGCGACATACATGCCCGGTCATCCTTTAATTGTGATATAACACATTCTGAGAAATGACATTCATCGTATCGATAAAGAACATGCCGCCGTCATCAGAGAACGCCCCCCGGATGGAATACACCTCTCTTTTTTCAGGTTCGCTTCTGGAAAAACAAGATATCTTCCCGCCGTCGCTGTCCTCAAAAAGGAATGTGTATCCATTTTTTGTTGTTTTGACGTCATATGCTATCCCGACAACATCCTTGTTCTCGGGTTCATCGCTGTTGATGAACACTGCTATCAGGATCATTATCGACACGGATAAGCAAAATAAAGAATAGCGGTCAAGCTTTTTCATACAACGATTATTTTTTTCGGAGGGTTATTAAGAATATAACTACAGTTATACTGACCGCACATCAACGCCCCCACCCCTATATTTCTAGTGGAACCCCTAAGAAGTCGTATAGAGGTTATCAAAAAAACGTTCGCGTCCTCTTTAACCGTAATTTCCTATTATCCATAAGAGCGCTATGAACGCCACGATGCCCAGTATGCAGCCGGCGATGACGAGCCATCCTTTCATTTTAATTCTCCTTTGCATTATGCAATGTTCTTCCCTAATACAATCCGTCTTATAAAACTGATATCATCTGTTTTGTGTTTTGAAAAATCACATAAAAGAAACTATTATAACAGACCTTGGGCTATGTAGTCGGGCGCAGTTGAAGAGGGATAAAATGGGAGAATCAATATTCGGTCCGTCAAAAGATAAAAGGAAGGTTCTCATAAAAAACAGGAATATTCTTCAGACAACATACATTCCCGATCAGTTACCTCACAGAGAGAATGAAGTGAGGATAATCGTTGAGATAATAACACCTTCTCTCTATAAGAGCAAACCTTCTAACATACTCATAACTGGGAAGACGGGAACAGGTAAGACCGCCGTCATTAATTATATTGGAAAGGAATTGAAGAAAGAAGATCCGGATGAAGAGAACTGCAGTTTTATCTATGTGAACTGCGAGATCGTTGATAATCCATACGGGATACTTTTCAATATATCAAATCAAATAATCAAAGACCACAACAACAGGATACCATTTACCGGATGGAGTCTTGATAAGGTATATGACACGATAATCAAGTACATAGATGAAAAAGAGAAGATACTGATCGTTGTTCTGGATGAGATAGATAGGATCCAACAGAAGAACGGTGATGATATATTCTATTTCTTAACAACAATGAATGAAGTTCTTAAGAATTCAAAGATATCAATAATCGGAGTAACTAACAACGCAAAATTCATGGAGCTGTTGAGTCCAAAAATAAAGAGCAGGCTCGGAGAAGAAAAGGTGGTTTTTCCGCCTTATCAACGCGAGCAGCTTCAGGACATTCTGAAAAAGAGAGCGGAATTAGCTTTTGACCCGGATATAATAGAAGATGGTGTTATTCCGTATTGCGCTGCGATATCCGCTCAGGATTCGGGCGACGCAAGGAAAGCATTGGATCTTCTCAGAGTATCGGCGGAGATAGCTGAAAGGAACGGCGATTCAACAGTAACGGAAGCCCACGTCAACTCAGCAAGAAGCAGAATAGAATTGGATGCGGTGGTCGAGGTGATAAGAACATTGCCCCCTCAATCAAAGATCGTTCTGATGAGTGTCATCAAGAATCATGAGAAAAAGGAAAAGGACATCGCCGTGATAACCGGTGATGTATATACTGTTTACAAAGAGATATGCAATATCTTGGAATACAGTTCTTTAAAGGAAAAAAGGGTTGCGGATCTGATATCCGAATTGGATATGCTCGGGATAATACATGCAAGGGTCAAATCCTTTGGCAGGAACGGAAGGACCAGAGAGATAGAGCTCAACATCAACAAAGATATTATTGATTTTGTAATGAAAGATGAGATATTCGAACCTCTTTCAAAATATAAAGTAACAAAACAGACCAAACTGCTTTGATATCATTCCTTTTCGTTTTCCAGTGGAAATATAGGGGTGGGGGCGTCGATCTCGTTTTCCATTTCCTTTCTGAACCTCAAATAATATCTGTGATCGATAAGGAAACTTATTCCGATCAGAAGAAAGACGATAAGAAGCACTGCGGCCGCAAGGGAAGGTATGGTGTTCGGCACGTTCTTATCAATAACGTCCAACTTTCCATCCCTTATCATACTGAACACTCCGACCCATGGTATCTCGAACCACGCAACGGATTTTATTCTCTCTTTCGATACCAATACGGAGCTCAAACTTGGCTGATCGAATCCCCGATTGTTATCCCCCATTGTTATGAACCCGCTGCCGGAACCGTTCTTCACAAGCGCATCAAGATTCAGGGTGCAACTGATATTCCCGCCGTACCCTAATTTTTCCATTGTGAGCATGCCCGATAATCTATTGTAATCGTCGCCGCCGGTGCAGGACCATAGTTCTTTGGGGTATTTACCGAGGCTCGGGGCGCTCCACGTCCCGTCGCCATTAAGGTCAAGCCATAATATCGCACGGTGGATCACGGGATTTCCTACATCTCGGTTGTAGATTATCACATCCCCGTAGTTGCCGAACTTCTCGTATCCTGTGTTATATCCGTCAACGTACGACCGTATCTCGACCTTGTTCTTATCCTTAACAACAATTAGATCGCCTGTGTCAATGACGCCGATATGCGATTTCATCCCGTGCTGCATGCTCTCCGATACGACGATCGTCTGAGGGGGGCTGACGCCGGATGCCGCAGAGACGCCTATGAAAACGGCGGCTATGATGACAACAGCCGCGACAAGGACCATCGCCGCATGTTTCGTATCGGATTCCACGACCCACGTTAGGGTTTCATGATTATTAATTAAATGCCCTAAAACAATTATATTGAAACCGGTATTCCAAAAATATGAACAGGCCCTCCAACGACGAGTACTTCATGAGCATGGCCGAACTGGTGTCGCAAAGGTCGACATGCGTCAGAAGAAGGGTCGGAGCCGTCATCGTAAAAGATAAGCACATTTTGTCCACGGGGTACAACGGATCTCCGAAAGGAACCCGGCACTGCGAGGAGCTGGGGTGCATAAGGGAGCAGCTGAACATACCATCTGGGACAAGGCATGAGCTGTGCAGAGGGGTCCACGCGGAACAGAACGCCGTGGCTCAGGCGGCGTATTTCGGGGTAAGCGTGAAAGATGCCACGATATACACGACAACATTCCCCTGTTCGATGTGCACGAAGATCCTCATTAATTCGGGGATAATCGAGGTCGTTTACAAAACTGGGTATGCTGACGATCTTTCGAGGGAACTGCTCAAGGAAACCAACATAAAGGTCCGCAGTTTGCTCCCCGAGACCGAATGAAACCTCCTGCGGCAAGGCCCTTTCTATTAGACAATTACGCTTAAGTACACCCACTCAATACACTGCTCGGCAATAGTCGGGGAGAGTAAATTGAGCCGAACTGACATACTTTCGGAAATAAAGAAGGCTGAAGCAGAGGCAGACGCCAAGGTCGAAAAGGCCGAGGCCGACAAAAAAACAGCTATCGCAGAGGCCCGCAGAGATTCTGTGAAGAGGATTCAGGATGCTGAAGCAGAGATGCGCAGCAACTACGAATCCACCATTGCAGCGGAGCAGAGGGTCCTAGATGAGAAAAGGAGCGAACTTCTCGCCGTAGGCGAGAATGATGCCAAGGTCATCGAGAAATCCTCCGCGAAGAAAATCAAGGAAGTGAATATTTTTCTGATCAAAGAATTTGAGAGGACGATAGATGTCACTTCCTGAGTCAATGAGTAGGGTCGTGGTCGTGGGCACAAAAACCCGCTTGGAGGAAGCTATCGAGGCTTTCTACAGCGTCAAAGTGCTCCACGTGATAGATCATACCGCAGGCGCAGACGGCATGTCCATAGGAACCCCGTTGCACACCAACCTGAAAGCATCCGAGAGGCTGCTCAAGGTAAGAGCAATGGAAAAAGAACTCGGTATAGGAAAAAATACCGAGACGGAAAAGGTTTCGGCGACGGAAATAAGGAGCCAGATATCAGCAGGCGGTGTTGAGAGCATCGAGGCCGAGGTCTTAAAGGTCCTCGATGTTAAAAATGATCTCAATCGGAGAATCACTGAATTAAACGCTAAGAAGAAGAGCTTAGAACTTCTCACGGCGCTCCCGGTGGACCTTGAACTTTATAGCGGGTACAAGAGTCTGGCGGTGATCGCAGGCACAGTCGAGAGCGACCCGTCCGATGCGCTTAGGGCGCTTGCGGACTCCGAGTCCTTTGTTTCATTCAAAAAGAAAAAAGGCGGAGTGGCGGCGGTATTCGTAAGGGCCGAGGACAGGGAGAAAGCGGCATCGATCCTTTCAGAGCATGGTTTCGCGGAGATCGCGGTGCCTGAAGGAAAAGGATCGGTGCCCGACGCGCTCGCAGAGGCCGACAAGGGCTTGGCAGACCTCTCCGCCAAGCTTGGATCCGTTGAGAAAGAGGTCGAAGCACTTCAGATAAAACACAAAACATTCCTTCGTGCATCGGATGAGGAACTTTCGATCGAGATCGAGAAGGGCGAGGTCCCTCTCAGGATCGCGACCGGGGGGCACTCGTACATAATGGATGCTTGGGTACCGACCAAGAAAGCACAGGCCGTGATGGCCGAGCTGGAATCGAGGCTAGGTAACGATGTCCACATCGAGGTCGAAGAGACCAGGGGCAGGAACCTGCACGAAGAGGAAGAGGCAGAGGAAAGATTCAAAAAAGTACCTACAAAGAACAATAACGGACTCATTGCGAAGGAGTACGAACACGCCACAAGTCTGGTCGCGGTTCCGAAATATCAGGAGATCGACCCATCGGTCCTGATCATGTTCTTCCTTCCGTTGTTCTTTGGTTTCATGATAGGAGACTGCGGCTACGCCATACCCTTCATAATATTGGGGGCGTACGGTCTCAAGGTCACACACCACAAGGATTGGCGTGCGATCGCCACTGTGCTGTTCTTCGGAGGCATATGGTCATTCGTATTCGGGTTCTTCTTCTTCGGAGAAGCGCTTGGAATGCACTTCGTCGGTGAATGGGCGCCGCCGCTGCACATGACATGGGAAGGGCTGTTGGGAATGCAAATGCCGGATTGGTTTACCGGGTTGTTGGTCAACGGTCACGGGGTGTCGAAGCTCGAGGGCGACGACGTCGTCATGCTGCTGAAGCTGGCTGTGTACATCGGCATAATCCACATCATGATAGGATACGTGTGCGGGTTCCTTAACATAAGGAGGCAGCACAACAACAAACACGCTTTCTTTGAAAAGGGCGGATGGATCATAGAGTTCATCGGAATGGTAGTGTTCTGCTATGCGATGACCCAGGTTCTGTTCAGCAAGGCTCCGATGGAGGGTATTGTATTGTATCTTCTGTTGGTCGGGCTGGCGATGCTCGTGATCGGGCTGGCGGTGAACTTCAAGACAGAAGGCGCCAAAGCGGTGATCGAGCTTCCGGGGGTCATCGGGATGATACTATCATACGCACGTCTGGCGGCCATTGGTATGTCCAAGGCCGGCATGGCTATGGCCTTTAACTACATAGTGTTCATAATGTTCATGGGAATAACCAAAGATGTGGGCGGGGATATCATATGGCCCGGCCCGATCATGCTGATACTGACACTATTGTTCTTGGCTTTCTTACACCTAGTGGTATGGACCTTGGGAATACTGTCCGGAGGACTGCACGCCTTAAGGCTGCAGTTCGTGGAGCTGATGACGAAGTTCTTCGTCGGCGGCGGGACAAAGTACGAACCGTTAAAGGTCAAACGAATCAAAACGTTTTTAACAAAAACAGAAGCTGATAAAGAGGTATAAAAATGGCATTGGAAGGAGAAGCAGCAGGAATAGCCGCAATCGGAGCGGGTCTCGCAGTCGGGCTTACGGGAATCGGAGCCGGAATGGGAGAGAAAGACGTAGGTGCGGCTGCAGTTGGAGCGATGACAGAGGACAGGAGCATATTCGGAACGGCGATGATATTCATGGTCATTCCGGAGACAATCGTCATCTTCGGTCTTGTGATAGCTATCATAATACTGTTTGCGTTGTAAAGTCTGAGGCCTTCATATGGCATTAGATAACGTCGTGAAGGAGATCGAAGCATCCGCCTCCGTGCGGGCCGGCGAGATAGAGTCGCAGGCCGAGGCAGAGGTCAGGGCGATCCTGGCCGAGGCCGATGCGCTGATTTCCGACATGAAAGAGAAAGAGGACAAGAAGCTCAAAGAAGAAATTGAGCGTCTCAAACGCCAGGAACTCTCAAGCGCGGAGCTTGAAAGCAAGAAGATAGTCCTGTCAAAAAAGAAGGAGATCCTCGCAAAAGCGTTCGAGACGGTGCTGGCCGACCTCGAGTCTGCCCCCAGGGATGTTAAACTGGAGCAGTACAAAGAGATGGTAAAATCGGCAAAGGCCGTCATCGACAAGCCAAAAGCGATAGTATCTCCCAAGGATGACTTCACGGCAAAGGAACTTGGCGTCAAATCGGTCGAGACAGATCCGAGGATACGTGCGGGATTGATCCTCCAGAGCGAGGACGGCACCGTAGAGGTCGACATGCAGTATGAGACCTTACTCCAGACGATCTGGAACCGTGAGATAAAGGCCTTGTCCGACATCCTGTTCGAGTGAGACACATGTTCAGGCGCAACAGAGGCAAAGGCAACTACGCGTACACGGTCGCTAGAGTAAAGGCCAAAAAATCCCTCTTACTGAAAGAAGAGGATTACGAGAAGATGCTGATGATGACCGTGCCGGAGATATCGCGCTACATAAGCGAAGCTGGCTACAGCAAAGAGATGGCGGATCTGGCGGGAAGACTGTCGGGGCTGAATCTTCTGGAGCACGCGACCTATCTCAACATGGCAAAGGTGTTCGGCAGCATCCTTTTGTCGGCGACCGGAGAACTCTACGAAATGGTCTCTGCGTACCTCGACAAATGGGACGTATGGAACCTTAAGGTAATACTTCGCGGAAAGTCCTACGGTCTGGACGCGGACGGCTTAAGGGAGGACCTCGTTCCAGCAGGCAAACTCAGCGCCGAATCTTTGGAAAAACTCATCGCTTTTGACTCGGATGACGACATCCTTGCGAACTTCGGGAAAATGGCCCACGTGAACTTCCCCCAGGAGATCCTGGCAGCCTACAAGGCAAGCGGGAACCTGGGAGTGATCGAGGACTTCCTGGAGAAGATACACTATGAAAGACTGATCCACAGCATCGACCTTTCGTCAAGACCCTCACACCTATTCCATGACTATATCAGGGAAGAGGTTGACATGAAGAACTTCGAGACCATCCTGAAGCTGAAAGCGGAAGGGATACACGGAGAGCAGGTCATGAAATACCTCATCCACGGGGGAAGAGGGATAGACGACAGGATGCTGGCGGTCCTTGCCAACGCGGAGGACATAAACTCCATGGCGTCAGAGGCTGCCCAGCTCAAGTTCGGCGAAGAGATAAAGGGCGCGTTGGAGACCAACGACGTCAGGGAAGCGGTTCTGTCTCTTAGGAAATACGAGAGAGAGAAAGCGAAGAAATTCTCGCGCCTGTACCCGCTGTCGGTGATCCCGGTGATCGACTACATGATCAATAAAGAATATGAGGTCAGGAACATCAGGGTCATAGCCAGAGGAATGGAGAGCGGAATGGACAGGGACATTATCAAAGGACTGTTGGTGATCTGATGGAAATCGCAGTAGTGGGAAGCGAGGAGTTCGTGCTAGGGTTCAGGCTTGCTGGGCTGAAGCGCGTATTCGTGGCAGATGAAAGTAACTACCAGAGCATGATCTCAAAGGCCATGTCCGATGCGAACATCGGCATCCTGGCCGTTGATGCGGAGGATCTGAACTATCTTCCGCACAATTTCAGATCGAAGATATTGGACTCCATACAGCCCGTGGTCGTACCGGTGGGCGGAGACGAAAGCGACCTTCGCGAGAAGGTCAAAAGAGCAATTGGCGTTGATTTATACAAAACAGAGGATGAGTAAATGAGCACTAAAGGTGTAATCTACAGGGTCGCGGGTCCAGTGGTGACGGCAACCGGGATCGCTCCCAGAATGTACGATGTCGTACAGGTTGGGAACGAAGGTCTCATGGGCGAGGTCATCAAGATCATAGGCGACTATTCTATCATCCAGGTTTACGAGGATACTTCGGGTGTGAAGCCCGGAGAGCCGGTCTCAAATACCGGGCTCCCTCTTGTCGCGGAACTCGGTCCGGGACTTCTGACATCCGTTTACGATGGGATCCAGAGGCCTCTTCCCGTGCTCAGGGACAAAATGGGAGATTACATCTTCCGCGGCGTTACCGCACCTGGACTCGACAGAGAGAAGAAGTGGGAGTTCAACCCCACAGTCAAGAACGGTGAAGAAGTTGAGGCGGGACAAGTGATCGGTACCGTCATGGAAGGCCCGATGATCCATAAGATCATGGTCCCTCCGACATTCAGGAAAGGAAAGATAGAGGATATCTCGGCAGGCAAGCACACGGTCGAGGACGTCATCGCGAAAGTGGACGGACAAGAAGTGTGCATGATGCAGAAATGGCCCGTCCGTGTTTCGAGGCCGGTAATGGAGAAGTACCAGCCGGACATACCGCTGGTCACCGGACTCAGGGTGCTTGACACGATGTTCCCCCTTGCGAAAGGAGGAGCGGCGGCCATTCCCGGCGCGTTCGGTACCGGTAAAACGGTCACGCAGCAGTCCTTGGCCAAATATTCCGATGCGGAGATAGTGGTGTACATCGGTTGCGGCGAACGCGGCAACGAGATGACCGAGGTCCTTACGGAATTCCCGGAACTGGTGGACCCGACGACAGGCGAGTCTCTTATGAACAGGACCGTCCTGATCGCGAACACGTCCAACATGCCCGTGGCGGCAAGGGAGGCGTCGGTTTACACAGGTATCACCATCGCGGAATACTTCAGGGATATGGGGTACGATGTCTCTCTCATGGCGGATTCCACGTCAAGATGGGCAGAGGCGATGCGTGAGATATCTTCGAGGCTGGAAGAGATGCCCGGAGAGGAAGGATACCCCGCATACCTCGCGGGCCGTCTTTCGGAGTTCTACGAGCGTGCGTGCCGCGCGAAGGCACTGAGCGGCGAGACGGGATCGATATCCGTCATAGGGGCGGTCTCTCCTCCCGGAGGAGACCTGTCCGAGCCGGTCACGCAGAACACGCTGCGTATCGTCCGTGTGTTCTGGGCGCTGGACACCAAACTGAGGGAGAGGAGGCACTTCCCCACCATCAACTGGCTGACATCGTACACGATGTACGACAAGCAGCTCAGCGGCTGGTATAAGCAGGAAGTGTCCGAGAATTTCCCCGAGCTCAAGGCATGGATGATGCAGGTCCTCCAGAAAGAATCGGAGCTGCAGGAGATCGTGCAGATGGTCGGGTCCGACTCTCTGCCCGATGAGCAGAAGATAACGCTGGAGATAGCCAGGATGATCCGTGAGATATACCTGCAGCAGAACGCCTACCACCCGGTGGATGCGTACTGCCCCATAAACAGGCAGTTCGTGATGATGACGCTGATCAAGAAATACTCCGACCTTGCCGTCAACGCACTTGCGTCCGGCGTACAGGTGGATAAGATAGCGCACCTCCCCGCGAGGCAGAGGTTCAACCAGGCCAAATATGAAGAGAACGTCGATGCGGAGCTCGAAGCAGTGTCCAAGGACATGGAGGAGCAGTTCGCGGAACTTAGGGCGTGAGAACAATGACAAAAGCAAAAGTATCCAAGGAGTACAAGACGGTCTCCCAGATAGCGGGCCCTCTGGTCTTCGTCAAGAAGACGGAACCGGTCGGCTACCAGGAAATGGTCAGCGTAAGGCTTTCCGACGGGTCGATGAAGAGAGGTCAGGTCCTTGACACGTCCGATGAGATCGTGGTCGTCCAGATATTCGAGGGCACCTCAGGTATAGACAGACAGGCATCGGTCCGTTTCCTCGGCGACACGATGAAGATGCCCGTCTCGAGAGAGATGCTCGGAAGGGTCCTCTCAGGGGCCGGAGAGCCGCTCGACGGAGGAGCCAGGATCGTTCCCGATAAAGAATTGGACATAGTCGGATCGGCTATAAACCCCTGGGCAAGGGACAGCCCGGCGGATTTCATCCAGACCGGGATATCGACCATCGATGGAATGAACACGCTCGTCAGAGGGCAGAAGCTGCCCATCTTCTCCGGATCGGGACTTCCCCACAATGAGATCGCATTGCAGATCGCAAGGCAGGCGAAGGTCCGCGGAGAGAACGAGGAGTTCGCAGTGGTCTTCATAGCGTTGGGCATAACGAACGAAGAGAAGCAGACCTTCATGAAAGAGTTCGAGAGAACAGGCGCGCTGAAGAGCGCGGTGGTCTTCCTGAACCTTGCAGATGACCCTGCTGTCGAGCGTATCGTCACGCCGCGTCTCGGTCTTACGACAGCGGAATACATGGCATTTGAACTCGGAATGCAGGTGCTCGTCATAATGACCGACATAACCAACTATTGCGAGGCTCTGCGTCAGGTCGGCGCAGCGAGAGAAGAGGTTCCCGGAAGACGCGGATACCCCGGCTACATGTACACCGATCTGGCACAGTTGTATGAGCGTGCAGGCAGGATCAAGGACAAGAAAGGTTCGATCACACAGATCCCGATCCTTTCGATGCCCGGTGACGACATCACCCACCCGATCCCCGACCTTTCAGGGTACATCACCGAGGGACAGATCGTTCTCTCGAGGGAACTCCACCGCAGCGGCATATACCCGCCGGTGAACGTTTCGTCGTCGCTGAGCCGTCTGATGAACTCGGGTGTCGGAAAGGGCAAGACCCGCGACGACCACAAGGCCGTGTCGGACCAGCTGTATGCGTCATATGCCGAAGGAAAGGACCTCCGCGGCCTGGTGGCCATCGTCGGTAAGGATTCCCTCTCGGCGAAGGACAGGAAGTTCCTGGACTTTGCGGACCTGTTCGAGGACCGCGTCGTCCGCCAGGGCATCGACGAGGACCGTTCCATAGAAAGGACGCTCGAGATATCCTGGGAGATCCTGAAGGAGCTCGACATCGACCAGCTGACAAGGATAGACCGCAAGTACATCGAGCAGTACCTGAAGAAGTGAGCCCATGGGAACCCAAGACATCACCCCTACCCGCTCGGTCCTTCTGGACCTCAAGAAAAAGATCAAACTGTCCCAGAGCGGATACAAGATCATGAAGATGAAGAGGGACGGCCTCATCATCGAGTTCTTTGAGGTTCTGGAAAAGGCCAAGAAGATGCGTAAGGGCGTCTCCTCCGACTACGAGGCCGCGATGGCAAAGATAACCATCGCCCGAGCGGTCGAGGGGGAGATAGCCGTGAAGAGCGCGGCATACGCGCTCAAAACGGAACCCGAGGTGAAACTTGGCAGTAAGAACATAATGGGAATGATGGTCCCAAAGGTGGAGGCCACTTCGATCCACACCAAGATGACCGAAAGGGGATACGGTGTGATCGAAACATCGGCATATATCGAGGAGGCCGCGGTGGCCTTCGAGAAACTTCTCGACACCTTGGTCCGTGCGGCCGAGGTCGAGACCACCATGAAGAAGCTGCTGGATGAAATAGAGAAGACAAAGAGAAGGGTCAACGCTCTCGAGTTCAAGATAATACCCGAACTCAAAGAGGCCGAAGCGTTCGTCAAGTTCCGTCTCGAAGAGATGGAAAGGGAGAACACGACCCGCCTCAAGCACCTGAAGAAGAAAGGAGAGGCCGCGGAGTGAGGTCGCTCAGAGACCGCGTGGATGACATCTCAGACGATCCGAAGAAACTGAAAAGGGTCTTCGCATTGATCTGGGGCGTGGCATATTTCATGCTCATCCTCGGTTTCATCCTTATCGTCTGGGTCGTCTTCCTGGACACCTAAACCACTTAAAACAAATTCTTTTTTTTACACTTTGGTCATTGGGTGAAATTCATCATCTTCGTGGCGCCGGTGCCTAGGTGAACGACGGGCATTATCGCCGGTTCGGGATTGAAATTGTGTGCCCTCTGATATTCCGTCTGGTCCTGCCAGGCGGATGCGTTGATGATCCTGGTGCCGCGGTAGTTCATGGTCCCGGCGCCGTGGACATGACCGGAAACGAATATGTCGGGGACCGTGTCTATGACCAGATAGTCCTTCTTCTCGGGCGCCATCGCCGTCTTCCCGCCGTACATCGGGGAGAGGTGGCGCCGCGTAAGCATCTCCCTCATCACGTTGACGGGGTCGCTGTAGCTGAGTTTCTTCTGGCCGCTTGCCACCCAGGCATCTATGCTCTTTCCATGATACGAAAGGAGGTTCCTCCCTTCTATCGCGATGCTTACGGGGTTCCCCGCCATGATCACGTTGGAATCAAACCCCTTGGTGAACATCTCGCTCAGCGCCGGCTGCGGCTCAGCCAGACGCACGGCGTCGTGGTTTCCGGGCTGGATCACTATCTTGATGTGGTCGGGAATATCCTTGACATACTCCCTGAGCTTCTCATACTGTTCGGTGATGCCTACGATGCTGAGCTCATCCTCCTGCCCGGGGAATATCCCGATCCCGTCGACCACATCTCCGGGAAATACGATATAATCAAGGTCCATGTCGTAAGAGTTGGCTTTCAGCCAGCTCATCATCCTCTTCCATTCCTTCTCTAAGAATGTGGAACTTCCGACATGGACGTCGGAAAGGAACGCAACGGAGGCGACCGAATCCGAGGGCACCCAGGTGCGCCCTGCGGGAACATCTGGTCTGAACAGCTTATCCGCGATGAAAAGGTCCCCTTTCATCGACGGCTTCCCCGAGACGCCTATGACCTCGTCGTTGACGAACATCTCTCCCGAACACGGGGAATCCTTCGATATCAGGACAGTACAGGTCCCAGATTCGTCCTCAAGGGACAAGGTGGTGTGGCCGTTCTTCGTTTCCTTTTTCTCGTATATCATCCCGATGATCTGCGTCTCTCTTCCGAGGGTCACAGCCTTGGATATCGGGACGGATGCCCCGAAATCCCTTCGTTTCTCGATTATCCTCTTAAGCGCGAAGAACCTGCTCTTGAAGTAGGCGGCGAAATCGGTGACCTTACCCTCGCAGGTGGAGTCCCCGGTGACATCCGTCCCCGGGACTATCGAAATGTCCGTGTGGTTCTTGTTCCTGGGGACTATGGGTTTCCTCTCCGGCGCAGTCGCCGCGTCTCCGGCGATGAAGTCCATGATATCTTTCTTCTCAATGAACATGGAACAGTTGGAGAGGGAGGTCAAAAGGGTGTCTGCAAAGGCCAGCGGATCCGAGCTGGAGAGTATGACCTCTAATGCATCCGGAGAGAAGAAAAGGTTCTTCCTTGCAGCCGCATTCAGGACCTCCGACCTCATAGCATACGCTATACGGTACTTCACTAAATAACCTTTCAACCCCCGCAAAGGGAGTTAAATACGCACAACGCCTGCCCCGTATCATGGTCAGGGTCTTGGTGTCATGCCCCGTATATCCCAGCGAGGATCAGGAGAAAGTAAGGGATGCTATTCTGAACATATTCCCGGACGCATCTTTGGAAAGGACCGAAGGCGGGTTCGAAGGAGAGGCAGGCACCGGCCGGTTCTGTGAGCTCATACGCAGACAGAAGATACTTGACAGCACCAGATCGATGATGTTCAAAGGGGTCAGGGGAGGCAGGATCGTGCTGCATCTGAACAAACAGGTCGCCGTCGTCGGAAAGATATCCTTTACTGAACCGAGGTCCATCCTGGGCACCCTGGCGGTCACAATGGAGTGCGACGACGATCCCGAAGCGGTCATCGACCGTATAGCGCCGAGGACCGTGGACGGCGAAGAGGTGAGGGCATGATAGGGATGTCGTGTACGCAATTCGGAGCGTATGACCCCGAAGCGGTCATGGAAATGGTGTCAAAAGATTTCGAACTGTGGGAGATCTTCTCCGAAGCGGACGGTGCGGTGACCAGGTTCTCCTCAAGGTTCAATGAGATAAAAGGCAATTATTCCATGAGGTATTCGATACACGCCCCGATAGGCGACATCAATATCGCATCCCTTAATGAAAAGATCAGGGAGACCTCGGTCGAGGAGATGCTCAGGACGATGGAGCACGCCAACCGCATGGACGTCAGGACGATAACGGTCCATCCGGGATTATATTCGATGATACTGCTCGATGTGAAGGACAGATCTGTGGAAATATCAAAACGCTCGCTGAAAGAGATAGAAAAAGGAGCCCGGGAGTACGGGGTGACCGCAGCGGTCGAGAACATGCCGTCATTCGTCGTCATGATGGGGCAGACCCCGGAGGAATTACTTGATCTGATAGACGGCACCGATCTGATGATATGTTTTGACATAGGCCATGCGAACACGATGGGAAAGATCGACGAATGCATCGATGCTTTTGACGGAAGGATAGCGAACATCCACATTCATGACAACGCCGGCAAGCACGACGATCACATGACCATAGGCGACGGGAACATCGATTTCGTTCCGGTGCTTTCAAAACTGAGAGGGTACAAAGGAAATTACATCATCGAATCCCGAAATATGGGGTCGGCCATCGAATCAAAGAAGCGTTTGGAAGGGATCATTCGCCAGATCGTTCTGTGAGGCCCCCGGGGCGGGGTTATTTCTTGATGAATCCATTGTAGAATGCCGGAAGCGCGTTGATCGCTTCTTTCGAGTCGACCAACCTTTTTAGAATATAATATAAGGCGAAGAAACCCACCACGATGAGTGCCAGAGACATGAAGACCTCGAATCCACCCGCCCCCATCCAGTCAAAGGATGAAAGATAGTTGATAACGAAATGCGTGAGCATCGAAGCGTACAGGCCGAAACGGACGAACATGTATCCGAGGAATATGCCCATTATCCCGGCGGTAAGGACCTTCCACCACTGTTCGTCCCAACCGGAATAATGTGCCATGCCGAAGATCGCACCGGATATGATGATCAGCACGACAGCGGTCGTGCTCATTCCGAATCCGCCAATGAGGCACCTCAGCGACTCCTTTTTTCTGTAGACGACAAGCGATATCAATGCCATCGGCAAGCCAATGAACAACACGCGGGCAGCGATCTCCTCCCAGAAGGGTGCATCAGCAAGAAGGAACATCATCTCTATCTTGTCCCCGAAATCCGGGACGGTGACATCACTTCCGGATGCGATAACGATGCTCGTTATGATGAAGTTTATGAACATCATTGCGGCCAGGAAGACGCATACCCAAAAGGCGGCGGTATTCTCTGTCGCGCCCTGCTTGAGGACGTTGCCGGAAGACTTTACCGCAGAGATGAATTTCCATATGGCGATCGCTACGCAGGACAGAAGTACAATCGCCACGAGGACCCAATAGATCTGCAGCGCAAGCCCTTCAAGAGAGAATATCACCTGCGGGAAAGGCAGAAGCAGGAAGAAACCAAGCGATCTATCAGAGAGGAAACTGAAGATATCCCAACTGTTCACTACCATTGTGAATGCTTCAAAAGCGGCGATGAAGATGACGAAAATGCAAGTCACCAGAAGAACGGTCTCTACAAAACCCGCCTGTTGTTTTTCAGGCACGGCGCCTTGAGCGTCCTGTGTGCGCACAGAATATGATCCGCTGCCGACATCACTTCTCAGGTCGCGGCCGCACGCTCCGCAGAACGATCTTCCCTCATCTGCGTACTCTCTGCATCTGGGGCACTGGTCATTCATTGTTTTCTATATACTCGACGATGTTATTTATCCTTTCCACATCGACCACAGCCAGCAAAGATCGTCTGTATTTTGCGATATCTGCGATCTGCGACGCAATGAACCCTTCTCTTTTCTGACTCACTCGCTCATAACCCTTGACCTTATTCAGATAATTGTCCCAAGATATCGCGAACGATTCGGCGGAAGACATATCGAAACGGCGTTTCATCCCCTTTTTGGCAAGTCTGTGTTCTTTGACGAATTCCATGGCCTTCACTGTGTTGATGTACATCTCTGTGAACTCCGCATTGTTCATATCGAGCGGAATGACCTCAATGGAGTCCTTCGAGCAAAGGTCTATCAGCTCGCAGAAAGCGGGCGTAGGCGTCTCCACCTCTCCAAAGTTGGACAGAT
Organism: Methanomassiliicoccaceae archaeon; assembly: GCA_009778275.1. Lineage (GTDB taxonomy): Archaea > Thermoplasmatota > Thermoplasmata > Methanomassiliicoccales > Methanomethylophilaceae > Methanoplasma. The sequence continues at coordinate 9,548 of WRKC01000100.1, read as the reverse complement.
GGTAAGCGTAGACCATATCGATCTCGCTCAACTCCTGTATCTCCTCTATCTCATCCCTGTGCTTCAGCGCGATGATCTCCTCTATGCCCAATGCGGCCGCGTATGCTTCATAATTTCCGTACGCTTCCCGGACCTTTTCCGCTTCGGACACGAGTCCCTTGACGATCGGAAGGACGTCCACCTTGCATCTCCCTATCTCAAGGGAGATCATTTCTTAGTGCTCCTTGAAAGAACCAGATCGGTAAGGACATCCTGGTCGTCTATCTTCTTGAGCTCTTCGCTCGTTACCACGGCGGTCGAGTCGATGTTCTCCGCCGCGCGTTCTCTCTCGACGATTATCAGCGAGTGCTTGCCTGCGATCTTCGATATTTCCGAAGCGATCATCGCTTTTTGGAAAAGTTTATCCTCATCGATGCCGAGGCTGGTAAGGAATATGGTCTGCCTGCTCCTTGTTATGGCCTCGAAAGGACTTTTCGTGACCGGAGTTATAGCGAATCCTATTTCGAGAAGGCGGTTCAGCGCTTTCGATTCGATCCTATTACTGCCTGTGACCTCGTATTCCTCCGGCTTCTTCTCGCTCTTATATTCAAAGGGGTCGATCGGTTCAATTATCGGAACCTTGAGGAAATCTTCAAGCCTGGTCGCTGCGTCTATCATTGCACCCATCCCGGACTCGTACATCTGGATCGTGCGTCTCGAGACGCCGGCGGTCTCCGCCAGCGTGCCGAGGCTGATCCCGCTGTTCTCTCTCAAGGTCCTCAGGAGGTCGCTGTCTATCTTGACGTACAGGCCGCCCGGCGCAGCAAAAACGAAGGGCGGAACATCCTCCAACAGATGTTCGGCAAGGGTCTCGTTGGATACTATGTGGATCTTGAATCTCGAATAAACGATGCCTGCCTCGAGAGGCCCGGAGCTGGAGGTCTCGCCGACCAGCAGCGGGGTGGCCCTGAGCACATCGGCAAGCACTTTCATGTCTTCGGCGTTCTCTCTCGAGAATGCGTCCACATTACTCAAGACTTTGATGATGAGCAGCGTATCTTCTTTCCTTCCGACAATATCAAAGCATATGCTCCGGAGGTAAAGGGATGAGGATATTTCGAACCCTGCCTTTGCCAATATGGCTCTGGTGGTGTTGATAAGGTCCTCTCTGCTCATATTGTGGAAAGAGGATGTTCTTCTATATAAAACAACACTTTTTTAAAAGAGTCGAAAATGTTTGATGCCGGCCCGGCAGGATCAACTTACGTCGATCCCGGTCTTGGGGTCCGGAGCGACAGCCGGAGTCAATACGACCTCCAATATCCCGTTGTTGTACTCGGCCTTCGCCGAGTTCGGGTCAACGTCGCAGGGAAGGGCCAGCACCCTGGCGAATTTCTTTCGGTCGGTATCGATGCTTACGGAGAGCGTGTTTTTCGTTCCCTCGATCACAATGTCCTCCTTCGAAACGCCGGGGATCTCGAGCACAGCCCTGATCATGCCGCCCTCGAGACCGACGTCCGCAAGCTGTCCTCCCGCCGCGTCGTATGCGGCCTCACGAACTCCGCCCGAGTTCCCGAACTCCCTTACATGCCTTTTGCCGTCGGGGTCCACGTATTCGGTGTATCCGTAGGTCTTGACATCAGATCCGGGGTGTTCCTCTATTCGGGAGAACATCCGTTCCATCTTTTTCACCATCGATTCGAAGTTCCCTCCGAACATGTCGTTCCACACGTCATCGGTATCCATCAATGGGGCCTCCCTTTGTCTGATATCCGTATTCCCTCAGTTTCTGCGACACCTGCGGACCGAATTTGTCCACCGCAGAGACGAAATCTTTCATTTCCACTTTGCACATCTTAATCTCTTCTTCAGAGGGGACCTTTCCGGGTTTGATTATGCGTCTTACGGCGGTCATCACAGCCTCGTTGCAAATGGCCGCGATGTCCGCGCCGGTGCAGCCGTCCGTCTTGTCCGCCAGCTCGCCGATCTTCACGTCATCCGCCAATGGTTTATCTTCGGTGTGGATCCCAAAGATGGCGATCCTCGACTCGCGGTCAGGGGGGCCGATGAAGATGCTCTTGTCGAACCTTCCGGGCCTAAGCAGCGCCTGGTCCATTATATCCGGGCGGTTGGTCGTGGCGATCACGACCACGTCATTCAGGGATTCCAGCCCGTCGAGTTCCGTCAGCATCTGGGATATCACCCTCTCCGTGACGTTGCTGTCGCTTCCAGTCCCTCTTTCCGGTACGATCGAATCGATCTCATCCATGAAGATCACACAGGGCGAGGCCAGCCTGGCCTTCCTGAATGTCTCCCTCACGGCCTTCTCTGACTCCCCAACCCACTTGTTAAGGAACTCCGGCCCTTTCACAGCGATGAAGTTCGCTTCGGATTCCGTCGCCACAGCTTTTGCGAGCATTGTTTTGCCTGTTCCCGGAGGGCCGTACAGTAGGATGCCCTTCGGAGGTTTGGCGTTCATGTGGTCGAACACCTTTCCGAACTTCAGCGGCCATTCGACAGCCTCTTTCAGTTCCTGCTTCGCCGATTCCAGCGCACCGATGTCCTCCCACTTCACGTCGGGTTTCTCGATCAGCACTTCCCTCAGGGTCGAGGGGTGAAGGTCTTTCAGGGCCTCTTTGAAATCATTCTTCGTAACGGAGATCTGCTCCAGTATGTCCACCGGTATCTCTTCCGTCTCAAGGTCGACCTGGGGGAGTATACGCCGCAGGGCAGCCATGGCCGCCTCTTTGCAAAGGGCGGAAATATCGGCTCCGGCGTAGCCGTGGGTACGGTCGGCCAGTTTCTTCAGGTCCACATCCTCGGAAAGAGGCATGCCCCTCGTGTGAATCTGCAATATCTCGAATCTCCCGTCCCTGTCCGGTATCCCTATCTCGATCTCCCTGTCGAACCTCCCCGGCCTCCTGAGCGCCTCGTCGATGGAGTTGGGCCTGTTCGTTGCACCTATGACAACGACCTTCCCCCGGGAGTTCAGACCGTCCATCAGGGAGAGCAGCTGTGCGACTATGCGTCTCTCCGCTTCTCCTGTGACCTCATCCCTTTTCGGTGCGATCGAATCGATCTCGTCGATAAAGATGATGCTGGGGGCGTTCTCCTCGGCCTCTTTGAAGATCTCCCTGAGCTTGCCTTCCGACTCACCGTAGAACTTGCTCATTATCTCCGGTCCGCTCAGCGATATGAAGTTGCTGCTCGTTTCTCCCGCAACAGCCTTTGCGAGCATGGTCTTGCCCGTCCCGGGGGGACCGTGCAGCAGAACTCCCTTGGGGGCCTCTACGCCCAATCTTTTGAACAGTTCCGGGTGTCTGAGGGGCAGTTCGATCATCTCTCTGATCTTTGCCACCTCGTTGCCTAATCCTCCGAGATCGTCGTATGAGACCTGCGGGACCTCCATGTTTGTGGTGGATGCGGGTTTCTCTGAGACCTTCACGGTCGTTTCGGCCGTCATCATGATGGCATCGCCTGAGGGCGAGAACGAGGTCACAACAAGGTCTATCTTGTTGCCCATCACGTTGATCGTGATCACGTCACCTTTGGCGAAGACCCGCCCCTCCATCACTTTGTTGAGGTATTCTTCTCCGCCCTGAAGTCTTAGCTCCTCTGTGGGCGAGAACGTCATTTTCTCCGCATTCTTTGCGGCTATCTTCTTTATTCCGACACGTTCGTCTATGGACGTGCCGGCATTCCGCCTGGTGGAGCCGTCTATCCTTATTACTCCGCGGTTGGCATCTTCCGACGCGCCTCTGAGCACTTTGACCACTGTCTTTTTCGTACCTATGATCTGTATGATGTCGCCCGTCTTGAAATCCAAGATATCCATTAATGCCGGGTCGAGTCTCGCGATACCCTTTCCCGTCTCCCCCGGCTTCAATTCTGCGACCTTTATCGCTTTATCATCACTCATCTTTCTTCCCCTCTTTTGTATCGTTCTGTCTGTTCTCTATTTCCTTCACGATCTTGGTCATCCTGTCCTCCCGGACGCCGAGGTCGCGGGAGACCTCTCCAATGTCATGACCCGGCGAGTTCAGCATCTCGTAGAGCATGCTCCTTTCCAAATAACCCAGATCACAGGCGAACGGCCCGTTCATGAATGAACGGATCATCATGTCGCGTTTTTTGATCATCTCTTCCCTGAGCCTGTCGAACTCGCTTATCTGTCTGTCGATCTCTGAAAGAACCTCCCTTGTTCCATCAAGCCCCATGCAGTCCTTCTCCTGAGCCGTCCCGTCGTTCTCGGGCTCAGAGAGGGTGGCCCTGAACATGCCGCCGCGCAGATCGATGGTCAGAGTGAACTCGGAGGTCGGGCGGTAGACGATCTTGAACGGGCCTTTATCGCTGCTTTCTCTCCAACTCTCCACAAGTCCGCTCTTCTCCAGGATATCCAGATTCTTCACTATCGCTTGCTGGCTTACCCCGAGCTCCCTTGAAAGCTGCAAAGGATAGTGCGGTTCCCTTACGAGAGCCATCAATATCCGGCGTCTTGTCGGATTTTCGATAACTGATAGTATCGTATCTATGTCGTTCATATTATCACTAGGTTGTTAACCAATAGTTACTAACTAATGGTTAATGCGCATTTGGTATTTAAACAATGTGAAAAAACGCCGAAAATGTACAAACCGATCGGCAAACATCGTATGAAAGCAAGCAATATCCAATATAATGTACAATAATATTCATCAATGTACAAATGATTAAATAGGTGAATACAATGGTCCAATCATGGCAATAGCTAAAGACATCAGAATAGACCTTCCGCCAGAGGGAGTGCCGAAAAAATGGTACAATCTAGTAGCAGACATAGGACACATGGAGCCCCCGCTCAACCCCGGAACGATGAAACCAGCCTCACCGGAGGACTTTGAGGCGATATTCTGCAAAGAGATCATAAGGCAGGAAGGCTCGACCGAACGCCACATAAACATACCTGAGGAGGTCAGGGACAATCTGATCCACCTCAACCGCCCGGCACCGCTCCAAAGGGCGGTCAGGCTTGAGAAATATCTTAAGACCCCCGCAAAGATCTACTTCAAGAGGGAGGACATGAGCCCGCTCGGAAGCCACAAGGGCAACACGGCCCTTGCGCAGGCATACTTCAATGCGGAATCGGGGATCCACACTCTTACCACCGAGACCGGCGCGGGGCAGTGGGGAACCGCTTTGGCAATGGTGTCGAACCTGTTCGACATTGATTGCACTGTGTTCATGGTTAGAGGCAGCTACGAGCAGAAACCGATGAGGAAAACGCTCATGCAGACATACGGCGCGACCGTGCATGCCTCGCCGAGCGCTCAGACGGAGTTTGGAAAGAAGGTCCTGAAGGAGCATCCCGATACGACCGGGTCACTGGGGATAGCAATTTCCGAAGCTTGCGAAATGGCCGCCAAAGACCCCAACATCTGCTATTCGCTGGGAAGCGTGCTGAACCATGTAATGCTGCATCAGTCCGTCATCGGTATCGAGACCATTGAGCAAATGAAGATAGGCGAGATAGACCCTGACTGCATGATCGCATGCGCAGGGGGAGGGTCCAACTTCGGAGGATTCGCATTCCCGTTGCTCGGAGAGAAGATCAAGGGCAAGACCGACTGCGAATTCATGGCGGTTGAATCAAAAGCCGCCCCGTCTCTCACGGTCGGGGAGTTCAAGTATGATTTCGGGGACACGGCCGGATTCACTCCGCTCCTGATGATGTATACGCTCGGGCAGGAATTCATTCCGAAGGGGATACACGCCGGAGGACTGAGATATCACGGAATGGCCCCGCTGGTATCAGCAGCGATGAATAAAGGACTGATCACCGCACGGGCCTATGAACAACTCGAAACGTTCGAGGCCGGAGTAATGTTCGCGAGAACGGAAGGCATGGTCCCGGCGCCGGAGTCATGCCATGCGGTAAAGGCGGCGATCGACGTTGCACTGGAGTGCAAGAAGACCGGCGAGGCGAAGAACATTGTGTTCTGCATGTCAGGACACGGAATGCTGGACCTTTACGGTTACGAGCAGTACCTCAATGGGACAATGCGGGACTCGTCAGTCTGATGCTGTCGCGGCAAACCGCGACCAAAACGAAACATGGGAAACCTGCCCTTATCTTCTTTTCAATAACTCATATGAGATGTGGGTCATTAAAAACGGCAGACATGGAAGTGTTCCAGCAGTATTATTAATCTTGTTTTAAACATATTTAATTATATTCTAACAACAGGCGAACGGAGCAGGCTGCGATGCAGAACAATAAAATACGAACATCTTTTTGTTGATACCGATGCCCGGAGAGCTTCGCGAAGATTCGGTGGTCATCGAGGACCAGAAGGAAGGGACCCAAATATACAACAAGGGTAACTTCGGATATCCGATGAGAGGAGGGGGCCTGGAACTGGATCTGATCGAGGCGACCTTCTTAATGGAATGCGAAAGGCTCCAAGTGCTGAAGGGCGGAATGATTATGTCATTCAGAGACATTTTCAACTACTCCTCAACGCAATACGAGAAGTTCGACACAACATACCTCGTGTATCGCGACATGAGGAACCGCGGGTTCGTCGTAAGGGCGGAGAGCGGGCATTTTGATCTTTCCGTCTTTCCAAGAGGGCACACGATGAGCGACTCCCGCCCGCGGTATCTTGTGAGGGCGGTGTCCGAGAGGGACATCTTAGATCTGGATATGTTCTCAAAAGAGGTGGCGCTCACCGAAAGCAAGGGAAAGAAACTGCTCTACGGGGTCGTGGACGAGGAAGGCGATCTAACATATTATCACATGTCAACGAAGGATCCCGGCGGCAACCTTCCGCACTCGTCGTCGAAGCGCGCAGCGGAGGGCTGGCTGATCGGGGAGAGGGTACTGGTGTTCGGAGAAGACCAGATCGAACATCTGAGAGGCGGAGGGTTCTATGGGAAAATGATGGGGAACGTTCTTCAGCTGTCCCTCATCGAATGCTGCTTCTTGATGGAGATGGGAGATCTTGAGGTGACCCGTCAAACCGGAGAGAGGATGTCCGCAGAGGAGATGGCGGATATCGGGACGAGGACCCAAGAGGAGTTCGACCTGAGGCTGGGTGCGTTCAGGGACCTCCGAAGGAGAGGGATGGTGGTGAAGACCGGGTTCAAGTACGGTGCGCATTTCAGAGTGTACGCCGGGTCGCCGGATGAGGACCACGCGAAATATCTGGTCCACTCCGTTCCCAAAGAAAAAGAGATGATGTGGCCGGAGATATCCAGGACCGTGAGATTATCGGGCGGGGTCAAGAAAGAGATCCTCTTCTGCCGTGCCAGCGAACCCATGGAATATCTTGAGTTCAAGTGGTTCAGACCATAAAAGTTAAAGGGGTTTGGAAAGGGGTTCTTTCAGAGCACGATCTCGATGCCGAGTTTCTCTGTAAGCTCTTTGTATCTGTTCCGGATGGTTACCTCGGTGACCCCCGCAACGTCGGCAACTTCCCTCTGGGTCCTGCGTTCGTTGCATATGATCGATGAGATGTATATCGCGGCTGCAGCGACCCCCGTGGGCCCTCTTCCGGAAGTGAGCTCTTTCTCGGAGGCATCCTTCAGGATCTCTGCGGCCTTGCTCTGGACCTCTCCGCTGAGCTTCAGCTCGGAGCAGAACCTCTGGACGTAGTCCTGAGGTTTGGTGGGCATGAGCTTCAGTTTGAGCTCACGGGTCATGAACCTGTAAGTGCGGCCGATCTCCTTCCTTCCGACGCGGCTCGAGCTTGCGACCTCGTCGAGGGTCCTCGGGACGCCGCACTGTCTGCACGCTGCGTACAGTGAGGCCGCAACGACCCCTTCGATGGACCTGCCTCTTATCAGGTTCTTGTTGACGGCCTTCCTGTAGATCATAGCCGCCGTTTCCCTGACATTCCTTGGAAGTCCCATAGCGGATGCCATCCTGTCCAGTTCGGAAAGGGCGAATGCCAGGTTCCTCTCTGTGGCATTGGAGACACGGATCCTTCTCTGCCACTTCCTCAGCCTGTACAGCTGGGCCCTGTTCCTTGTTGGGATGCTCTTTCCGTAGCTGTCTTTATTCTTCCAAGAGATCTCCGTCGAAAGTCCCTTGTCATGAATGGTATATGTCATCGGTGCGCCTGTACGAGCTCTCTTCTCCCCCTGCTCAACATCGAAAGCTCTCCATTCCGGCCCCTGATCTATGAACTGGTCATCCAAGACCAGCCCGCAGTCCTCGCATAAAAGTTCTCCTCTCTCATAGTCACGCACTAAGTGGTGGCTTCCGCATTCTGGGCATACCTCAATCTCTTCTGTACCTTCTCTTGTCCTTGCCATTTCGAGTCCCTCTTGCTGTGAATAGTTTTTTGCCCATGATCCCTTTCAGCGCAGCAGTATCATCGATACCAACTGTGATGAATGGTTCTCCGACCGGTCCGAACACGCGTTTAACAGTTCCTATCCTTTTTTTCTCGGAGTCAAAAACAGGGTTTCCGATGTCTGGGACGTCGTCCGTCCCTATCACGATGGCAACGCCGTTATCTGCGATCCCATACACGACACCTAAAACTTCCATATTAATTTTCCCCTGCTGAAGGTTCTGTTTAATATTGAACAGTAGATGCACCCTATATATAATCTTTAGGGGTTGTTTTAATAATGATAACTGTTTCATATTTAACCATACGTCTTTAGTTTTCTGTATGTTCCCGTCGCGTCTGAACGCAAAACAGAACAAGTTTCGGGCACCCGCAGAATATTGGCGATGTGAAAGGTTTAATAATATCAACCGTGTATCACTGCCAGACATATTCGTGGTAACGAACTGAATCGGAGGTTTAGAAAAATGGAACTTGATATCTGGAGTTTCCTGACGGTCGTCATATTCGTGTTCTCGCTGGTCATGATGATCGCTGGCATTTTCTCGGCTTACTTCGGAGCCGGGAAGAACAGGGCCTACGGCGGGATAATATTCGCCGTTGGATTCGTCATCTGCGTCGTTTGGGCATATCTGGTAGGGTTCAGCGATATAGAGCCCTTCTGCAGCGTCGCAGCATGGGACACAATGTACGACGCGCTCATCAATCTGATCGCCGTACTGATCGGAGCCCTCATCGCCATCGGTATTTTCCTGGTGGTAGTACTTAAGAGCTGAAACGACAGAAAAGCCAACATCTAAACATCTTCCACCTTCCTTTCGGTGGGTTTTTATTCTTTGATTGAGTGGGCGGTTCAATGAAAAAGGTCTTTGTCATAATGGGCAGCAAGAGCGACCTGCCCGTAGCCGAGAAAGCAACCGCTCTGCTCAAAAAATTCGATATCGATTATGAGATCGCCGTGGCATCCGCGCACCGGACGCCGGAAAGGGTGAAGACCCTCGTGGAGGCATCCGATGCAGACGTTTTCATCGCTATTGCGGGGCTTTCAGCCGCTTTGCCCGGAGTGGTGGCGGCGCACACATGCAAACCGGTAATCGGCGTTCCAGTCAGCGGGGGCGTGAACCTCGATGCTTTGCTATCGGTGGTCCAGATGCCTCCCGGGATACCGGTCGCGGCGGTTGGTCTTGACAGAGGCGACAATGCGGCGATACTCGCGATCGAGATGATGAGTAT
>WRKC01000099.1 GCA_009778275.1 Methanomassiliicoccaceae archaeon | reverse complement strand
GTGAAACCGTCAAAAACATGTTAGGAAAACGCAGTGAAACCGTCAAAAACATGTTAGGAAAACGCAGTGAAACCGTCAAAAACATGTTAAGAAAACGCAATCCAGCAAAAACATTAAAAATATTGACGATAATATTCGTTTATGGAAAGGACAGTCTATGGTAACCTTGCGGAGTGGAAAAACAGGAGGGACCGCAAGCCGCTGCTGCTTGAGGGCGTCAGGCAATGCGGAAAGACGTACGTTCTTAAAGAGTTCGGAAAAAGGAACTACAAAGACACCGCTTATTTCGATTTCGAAAGGACCCCCAGCCTCAAGGATATCTTTCAGCCGGATCTCGACCCGAAGAGGATCATCATCGAACTGGGCCTAGAGCTCGGAAGGAGCATCGAACCCGAGAACACACTGGTCATATTCGATGAGATACAGTTCTGCAAATCTGCGCTCACCTCCCTGAAATATTTCTGTGACGAGGCCCCGGAATATCATATCGCATGTGCAGGGTCACTTCTAGGGGTGCTGTTATCCGAGCCCAATTCTTTTCCCGTGGGCAAGGTCAACAGACTGAGAATGGGTCCGATGAGTTTCAAAGAGTTTCTGTGGGCAAATTCGGAAGAAATGCTCTCAGAATACATAGAAAAAAATGACCCTACGATAAGACTTTCAGACCCAATTGCTGAAAAACTGAAGATGTATCTTGACTACTACCTCATAGTCGGGGGCATGCCGGCTGCAGTTTATTCATGGATAAGCGATAAGGATGTCAGACGGGTAGACAGAATACTCGATGAGATAATAGGCGACTTCATGGACGATTTTTCGAAGCATGCTTCGGAGCATCTCACCAAGCTGACACTGATATGGGGGTCAATACCGGTGCAATTAGGCAGAGAGAACAAGAAGTTCATGTTCAGCCATGTGAAGGCCGGCGCACGCTCCAAGGATCTGGAGGACGCATTGGAGTGGCTTATCGATGCCGGACTGATCCATAAGGTGAAAAGGGTCGACCGCCCGAATCTCCCCCTGCCCGTATATGAGGACATTACAGATTTCAAGATATATATGGCGGATGTGGGAATACTAAGAAGACTTGCCAAACTTCCTGGCATAATGTTCTCAAAGAACAAAGAACCCGATATCTATAGGGGGATGATATCCGAGAACTATGTGCTCACCGAACTCATAGCATCGGCATGCGACGCGCTATGTTATTGGAGGTCTGATGGGAAAGCAGAAGTGGATTTTGTTGCACAGGTAGGACTGGAAATAATCCCCATTGAAGTAAAGGCTGGCAACAGCACGTCATCGAAAAGTATGCAGGAGTACATCAGAAGGTATTCTCCATCGGAGGCAGTCATTGTTTCAATGGTAAGCGGTAAAAATGAGACCATCGAATATATTCCGCTATACGCCGCCTGGAGGATCCCGGGTTACATTATGGGTAGAGTGAGAAGTGCTCCCATCGGGATTTGAACCCGAGTCGAAGCCTCGAGAGGGCTTCATGATTGGCCGCTACACTATAGGAGCTTGTTTCCCAAGATTATGATTTCATTAATAAAATTTTCTGAATTATAAAAGGCGCTTGTACAGTCCTCATGACCAATGGGCATGACAAACATGTGGAGATATCGTTACTGACAGCGTACGGTATCTGCATTTTTACAACATGTTTTCAGCCACTTTGGTACATTTTTACAACATGCTCTCAGTAGGTCCGCCGCGCTTTTTCGAGCATAATTGCGACAGAAAGGGCTGGTCTCATGCCATTATCGTTTTTCGCCGATAATGATGTGATAATCATCATCGCTGCGTTCGAAGATAACAGACAGACCCGCTTTTAAAAACATGGAACCCAGCTCTTCCAAGGAAGGCAACACGTCCTCCTGAATGTGATGGCTGCTGTGGCTGTGAATGTGGTTTATATGGTCGCGCGAAGAGGAGTGGGCTATTGCGATCTTGCCGTTGCATCTCAATGCTTTGGTGAAGATATCGATCGCCCTCTGATGATCCGCAAAGTGAGGGAAGCAGGAATAGCACATGACGATGTCGAATTCATCATCGTTCGTAAGGTCGTAGATATCGGCGACCTCGAAAATAACCTTCGGGTATTCGGAAAGAGGGTATTTCTCCCTGCAGACGGAGATCATCCTTTCGGAGAAATCCACCGCCAGGACCGAACCCCCCCTCAGATGTTCGCCGTAGAAAGGGATCATCACGCCGGTACCGGTCCCAACGTCAAGTATCTCCTCATTTCCATTCAGGCCGAGGAGGGATACGATGTAGCGGACCTTTTTCTCATCATGAATGGTGATGGTATCCCACTCGCCGGCGAGTTTGTCGAAGAATTCTTTCTGGTCCTCTCCCGGTGCTGGATTGTGATGGTTCTTGCTGTGTCTGTGTTCCATGTCCTTTCCTCATTTAGGTATTATGACGGGTATTCCGTTGACTTTATCAACAAATGTATCGATGTGGTAAGCGGACCTTATGTTCCCCGGCGTTATAACCTCGTGGCCTCCCGCTGCGAATATCCTTCCCCCGTGCATCATCACGAACTTGTCCGAATAGCGCACGGCAAGGTTGAGGTCGTGTATTGTCATGACCGCGGCCATATTGTTCCTTTGAACTATCTTCCGGATGGTCTTCATGATCATATGCTGATTAGAAATGTCGAGGCTGCTCGTCGGCTCGTCCATGAGGATCACGTTTGGCTGTTGCGCAAGGGCTCTGGCAATCTGCACGAGCTGGTACTCCCCCCCGCTGATCTCATCCACATACCTGAGGGCCATATCCTTCAGGCCCATGAGCTCGATCACCTTGCCGGTCAATCTCAGGTCCTTCTCTGTTGCATCCCATTCGATGTGCGGCCTCCTTCCGAGAAGGACCGCATCGAATACGGTCGTCCTCGAGGCCTCTCCTCTCTGGGGCACGTAACCCATCAGTTTCGCCGTCTCCCTCCGGTTCAGATCTTTCAGGTCGGCGCCGTCTATCATCACGCTGCCCCCTTTCGGCTCAAGTACCTTGTTCAGGCATTTCAACAAAGTCGTCTTTCCCACTCCGTTAGGCCCGAGGATGGTCATCACCTCGTCCCTCTCGACGCTCAGGGATACGTTCTCCAGCGTAGGCGCGCTGCCGTATGAGAACTCCAATCCGTTCACTTCCAGCAGCATCACCTGTACCTCCTTATCAGTAAGTAGATGAACAGCGGGCCGCCGAGCATGGATGTGATTATCCCCACCGGTAGCACCATCGGGCTCAGGAGGTTCAGTCCGACTATGTCCGAGACCAGCATTATCATCGCGCCGATGATCATCGCCGCCGGTATCAGGTACCTGTGGTCGCCGCCGATGACCATGCGGGCTATATGAGGCCCCAGAAGGCCGATGAACGCTATTATCCCGAAAAATGAGACTATCACCGACGATATCAGAACGGAAAGGACCATCCCGATGGTCCTCTCCCTTTCCGTATTGATGCCGAGGCCTTTCGCGGTCTCCTCCCCGGAATCTATCGCGTTGTAATCCCAGCGGCGGTAGATGAAGTAGAGCGCGGTGGGGAGCAGGACGGCGAACACAATGAGATCCCACGTCCAAGTCGCCCTTCCCATATCTCCGAACGTCCACCCGATTATGTTCGCCAGCTGCATATCCGACGCGATATACTGCATGAACGTCAGACCCGCGGTGAATATCGCACTTATTGCGATCCCCGCCAAGACCATCGTCTCCGCGCTCACCCTCGTGACCTTTGTGAGGATCAGAATAACGGCGGTCGCCAAGAGGCTGAACAGGAATGCGCAGATCGTCGTGATGTAAGGGTTGTCGATCGAGACAACGGAAGTGATGCTCGATCCCGCCTGCAGGAAAATGATTGCGAAGGATGCTCCGAACGCCGCGGCGCTGGAGAGCCCCAGCGTATAGGGGGAGGCGAGAGGGTTACGCAGGATGCACTGCATCACCACTCCCGCGACGGCGAGCCCCGCGCCCACCAGCAGGCATGCGATGATGCGGACCATTCGCACATTCCAAACCGCATATCCGTAATCGGATGTGTCGAGTGTGAAGATGTATCTCATCACATCAAGGAAAGGTATCTTTATGGCGCCGATGTTGACGGCTGCGAAGACCCCGATAATGAGAACGATCGCGGAAACCAGAATGAACCAGGATTTTCTTTTGATATACGATCTGTACTCTTTAAAGAAAGAAGAGGTCTCTGCATCGTCCTCCGAGCGGAGATCGTACATCTCATCCGTATCAGGGTCTATTATGGTCCTGTCGTGCGCGTTTCTCACCTTTCTTGAAATGTAATTTAAGTGGTTTGTATTAAATGGTTCAGAGCAGGACCTTTCCGCATCCGCCGCCGGTCTGGGCGTCAGCGAGGTCGGAGTATGTCACATCGGTGCCGGGATAGAACAGCTGGATTATCTCGTCGGCTTTGTCCTCGAACGTCCAATCAAAATCGCCGACGTGTACCACGCTTGCGACATAGTACACATTGATCAGCAGATTGACCCAGTTCGTTCCCCAGTCCTTGTAGACCATCGTCTTGTAGATCTCTCCGTTGGAAACGGCATCCGTCGGCTGGTACAGTTCGATATCGTTCTTTATATCCTGTATCACAGCGCTCAGTCTGATGCCGTCAATGAATATCACCTGCGGGTTCTTCGCGGCGATGATCTCCTTCTGTGTGTCATAGGGCTGTCCGCCGACCTTCGGCGGCATGACGTTGTCCAGCTTTGAATATTTGAACGGAAGGTAATCCCCGGAGGTCTTCAGGAACGTCCCGATGCCGTAATAGTTCATTCCGCAGACATACCCGGCGAATCCGTCGACGTGGCTGACGTTATCCGTAATGTCGTCGATCATACTTTTTATGCCGTCCACGAGTTCCTGCGCCCTTTCTTCTTCCCCGAACAGTTTCCCAAGCGAGAGCAGCTGCTCATACATGAAGGGTGAATCGAACTCCACATCGGCGTTCACGGCAAAGACCGGAATGCCCACCTTTGCCTGAAATTCATTGAGGGTGGAAACGGAGACATCGGAGGATATTATGATATCCACCTTTGTCATCATCACGGCCTCCGGATTGTTCGTATCGACGAACGGCAGACCTTTGAAAAGATCGTTCATGATGAAAGTGTGCGTTCGATCCGGGTCGGCAAGATTCTCGCCCCCGGTCCCTATGGTATTTCCGTCCAGGTACGTGACCTTTTCAACGGCATCAAAGAAAGACACCAATTGCAGGGAGCATGATTTCATTGCAAGTATGGAGTCGATCTCTTCGGGGACCGCGACCTTTCTCCCCCTGGCATCTGTTATGGTGTTCCCATCGGAGCCGTCATCACGCGTCAGCAGATAAACGATCCCCGCCCCGGCCAAAACGATGACGACCACAGCAAAGACCGCGATTATTTTGTTATTATTCATTTGTCTTCTCCCTAATTAAAGAATGATAAAGTAACATCATATTAAAAATCGTGCTACTTAAAACTTCACACGTTACTTGATGATCTAAGGCAGCTTCCTGTGATGTTCAATGCTCCGAACGATAGATGGAAGAAGAAAGGATATTGGCGGAGACCGGGCAGGTCTCCGCGGATAAAGTTTATTCGGCGTTCATCCCAGAGGCAGCACCGTCTTTCTGAGCTGCTCATTGAGCACCTCTCCGAATGCGGTGTACATTGCGCTGCCCCCGCATATAATGCCAACTGCTCCCGCAACGTAAGCTACCTCGGATATCTCGCTCAGATTTCTGATGGACACTATGAAGAACAATATTGCCAACGTGAGGAAGACCACTTGCAGCGCACGGGTGCCCCTTAACGTTCCGATGAAAAGGAACAGTGTCAGTATACCCCATACCGCGAAGTACGCACCGAGGGCCACATTGTCTGCGGCAGCCCCGGGAACCAGCCCCGAGTTGATCAACACGAACGTGAGCCAGAAGAACCCATATGATGTGAATGCCGTTGCTCCGAACGTGTTTCCCTTCTTGAATTCGAACGCCCCCGCAACCACCTGCGCAAGCCCCCCGTAGAACACTCCCATTGAGAGGATCACGGAGTTCAATTCGAACAGCCCCAAGTTGTGCAGTGACAGCAAAACCGTGGTCATTCCGAATGCCAGAAGACCTAGCCCCGCAGGGTTGGCGATGTTGTATGCATGATATGATTCATTATCAACCATATTTCCCGCTAAATTATTCTTTGTTTATAAATGTGTACGTTTCCATATACGACAAATGCCGTACAAAGGCCGGAAAAACGGTTCAAAGCGCATTCGGCCCCATCAGCAGTACGACGCAGACCACAATCAACAGCCCCACCAGCATGACCGCCAGCGACCTTATGTCAATATCCTTCCTATGGAACGCTTCCGGTATCATGTGAAGCATGGTAACGAACATGAAGACCCCCGCGGAGAAAGCGAATGCCAGGCCCGCGATCTCGCTTTCCACCTCGCCGAGCATGAAGAAGGAGATCATCGCCGCTAACGGGGTGATGAAGCAGAACACCGCCAGATAGACGGAGGACCTTCTTCTGTTGTCCGTAAGCAGGAATGTGGAAGAGAGCGAGAATACCTCCACTCCTTTATGCAGGCACACAGCAACAAGCATCATGAATCCCACCGTCTCTCCCACGAGGAAAGCGGCCGCAAGCGCCAATCCGTCAAAGCAGGCGTGTATGGACAGGCCGATAAAAGCTGAAATGGAAGTTATCTCATGCGAATGGTGGTCCAAACATTCTTCGCAGTCGCATTTTGATTTTTTATAATGTTTAAAGAGAAAATCCACTATGAACATTATCAGGAAACCCGCGAGGACCAGGTACATAACGTCCATCACCCCGAATCCTCCGTCCTCGCTTTCGAGAAGGGCCTCCGGCAGCAGTATCAGCAGGAATATGCCCAGAAAGACCCCTGCGCTGAATGCTATCATCAGGTGTATCTGTTTATCGGCGGCCCGGGTTGCCATTGGAACGTAGGCTCCGACGAAGGATACGATCAATATCAGTGCCGTGCAGACCAAGAACGACGCTGTTGTGTCCATGGTCGAAGGATGATCGGATTTTTATTAAAATATTGTGATAAAGTTATTAACTTCACGGTGTTAATCCCTGTATTGTTAATATCATCGGCAAGGTGAGGTTGTGGGCATAGTAAGCATATCATTGAACGAGGAAAGCTTAGAGTCGCTGGACGACATACAGGAAAGGTTCGGACTGAAAGGCAGGAGCGAGGCCGTCAGAAAGGCGATAAACTCAGCAAAGGCCGAAGCGCAGATGATCGAAGGGCTGGAGGGAATGGTCGAAGGGGTGCTGATCATAGTGAAGAAGGACCACAGCGACCCGTGGATGAACCTCATACAGGCCAAACACGAGAATGAGATAAAGACTCAGCTCCATTCCCATCTCAAGAACCACAAATGTCTGGAGGTCATGGTCATCGCATGCGAAGCCGAAAAGCTGTCGTCGTTGCTCAGGGAGATCCACTCTGCAGGAAAGGCGGATTACGTCACATTCGTAAAGAGTTAAGGTCCGACTATAACTTTTAATACCCCTAACCCCTATACGATGCTCGGATGGGATAGCATGAGTGGTAGCTCAAGCAATAATAGCGGTAGCCCGCAGAAGGGCTTTTTCAAGCGTATGCTCAGTCAGGAACAGGGCAAGAACGCCAAGCGAACGGAAGTCAAGCAAAGACACCCAGGCTTCGTCGTCTCCAATGAGGCGGCAGTAACGCCGGGAAGAACTGCCAAACCGCAGGAAGTGATAATCTCTCCTGCCGTCAGGCAGCTGAACAAAGATGGATACATCGTATACAACACCCCGGAAAAGCAGGACATCTACATCTCCGTCCCGCCGGACTCGGTATTCTTCGAGGATGAAGAGCCGGGGATGGTAAGGATGGCGGGGGGCAGTTTCGTCGGTAAGGACAAGCATTCGAATTCGGTCGAGATACAAGTGAGGTCCGAGCCGGAAGCGGAATCCGTAGTATATACCCAGCCGGCTGATATTTTCTCCAATGCCTTCCAAAAGGAGAAGTATGATGAGATAGACTTCAATGAAGTGATACTCAAGAAGAACACGCCTGAAGAGGAGACATCGCCGCTTCCTGTGTTCTTCAGACCCTCTTCCGAAGCCAAGGTCCCCATTATGGAAGAGTCATTCAGGACAAAGGATCACGAGACTGCGGAGACCTCTGCGGCAACGGCGAAGATAAAGGCACCGAAAGTATCCTTCGTGGAATACATGGAAGTGCCGGACTATGAGCTGCGTGAAACGCCGGCCGAGAGGATGCCGGTCACGGATGTGCCCGCCGGATTGTACGTGGACGGCCACAAACCGATAGATGTTGCCGAGACGGGTGCCGAGAAAGGGAAAGACGAGCTTTCGTCCTTTGTAAATACGGCGATGGAGGCGGAAACAGCCTTAACGTCGGCGACCGAACCGATGGCTGACCGCGCGGTCGCCGCACCGATGTTCGTCGAGAATCCGACCGCACACGTTCCGATGGAAACGGAAACCGCCTGCGAGATGTCTGCGGAGGAAACCTCAGAGACGGTCACAGAGGGGCCGATAGAGGTCACGGATCCCGTTGCGGATATAATGAAACTCACGATACCCGGGCTGGACTCGGGAGAGGACTTCATGCCGGAGTCCGCCAATGACTGGGAAATGAGGATCCCGGACGACGGCCTCGAAGCGTATGACCGCATATTCGAACCCATGAAGGCGGTCGTCAAGGCAAAGGCCGTGTGCGCAGCATCATTCGGATTCGAAGGAAGAGAATCTGTCATCAACCAACCCATCCGTTGATCTCAGGGTCTCCCAAACCCGTTTAAAACCCCTTTACGCCATTTTTCATAAAATATTGTTATAAATGAGGAACCGTTACCCCTGACAATGGACTTTGCATCCATACTCATAATGATGGTGACGCTGATCGTCCTTGCGTACGCAGCTTCAGCCATATTCGAGCGTTTCGGCCTGATCGGCCTGATCGGGGAGATCGTAATAGGCGTTCTCATTGCCAATCTGGCCATAGGGGATTGGTCCTTCCTCGGTATGCTGGATATCAATATGGGTGACGACCCCAGTCAGAACTACGAGATAATCGAACTGTTCGCCGAATTGGGAGTGATATTCCTTCTTTTCTCAATAGGTCTGGAGACAAAGGTGAAAGAGCTGCTGTCCGTGGGCAAGGCGGCCACACTGGTGGCGATCGCGGGAGTGGTAGTGCCCTTCGTTGCTGGATTCGCCCTTATCCTTGTCTACGACGGGAATGCCCATCACGCTCTTTTCCTAGGCGCCGCTATGGTCGCAACGAGCGTGGGGGTAACTGCGCGTGTTATCAAGGACATGAAACTGATAAACACCAAAGAAACTAGGATAATCATCGCCGCCGCCGTCATAGACGATGTGCTGGGAATGATGGTCCTCGCGATGGTCGTGGCGATGACGGCGACAGGCGGGGCGGCATCGGACATTGTGGTAATATCCGTGGAAGCGCTGGTGTTCGTCCTCGCGGCCATGGCATCGGCGCTGTGGATCGTTCCCAGATTGTACAACTTCTTTGAAGAAAGAAGAAAGAAAAAGGTGGCGAAAGGCAAAGGGGCCTCCAAAGGTATCGATAAACTGATCCTTGCCATAGCGGTCTGCCTGGGATTCGCATTGGTCGCCAGCCAGATAGGGCTGGCGGCGATAATCGGCGCATTCTTCGGCGGGATGCTGCTGGCGGAATACGCACCGCGGTGGAAGCTGGAGGAGAAAATGGAATCCATCACCGCCCTGTTCATATCATTTTTCTTCCTGAATGTGGGGATGCACGTGGATCTCGGGAGCATGACCAGTCTGACCGTGGTCCTGTTATCGGCGATAATAATACTGCTTGCGATCGCGACGAAATATGTCGGGTGCAGCTTAGGTGCGCGGCTGGGAGACAAAAGTCTGACAAAAGGGTCCAGGGACATCATCGGCGTCGGTATGGTGCCGCGCGGCGAGGTAGGGATAATCATCGCTGCGATAGGCCTTGCCTCCGGTGCGATATCGTCGGAACTTTACGGAGCGGCCATAATGATGGCCGTTGCCACAACGATAATAGCGTCCCCCCTGCTTGCGTGGGCGTTCAGGAAGAAATATCCCCCGGAGTATGAGCCCGCCCCGGAAGAACTGGTGTGAGGAACATCGTTCGATGATGAATGGTCAGAGGACGTAAGCTCAGACCGGGAAGAATACCGGCAAAAGCAATACCAGGACTGTGAATGCTATGGCGACGGCGATGACATATCTGGGGTTTATCTTAAGTCCCCTGTCATCCTCGGTGTCGAAATATCTCATCAGTCCGGCGGATGATGCGAATCCGCTGTCGTTCTTCTTTGCCATCGATTAAGGAACCCAGAATCACTATAAAAACCTAACGCGGAATATGACTGAAGGGGCGCATTCCGCCGGAACGGACCGAAAATCTCTTTTATTAAGGGTTTGTTACAAGCGTGGTCATAATGCATTGGGCAGAAGTTGTTGCAAAGGAAGTTGCTGATACATGCGAGAGGCCTCTGATAGCCACGGGCATCAGCCCCACAGGCATAATCCACGTTGGGAGTCTGAGGGAGGCCATTACGGGAGAGTCCGTGAGAAGCGCCGTAGAGAAGCTGGGCAAAGAGGTACGCCTGATTTACCTTATCGACTCATTCGACCCGCTCAGAAAATGCTATGATTTCCTGCCCAAAGAATTCGAGGAACATGTTGGAAAACCCATCTGCTGGATACCGTGTCCCTGCGGAAAACACAATAATTACGCCCATCACTTTGTGCAGCCCTTCCTGGATGCGGTTGAGTCTCTGGATGTGAAATGCGAGATAATATGGACGCACGAATTGTATGAGCAGGGGGCGTTCGCAGAGGCCATCGACATATGTTTCAAAAAGAGGAAGGAGATAACAAAGATACTCCACGAGGTCTCCGGCAAAGAGGAAAGAGAGGATTATGCGCCGTATAGCCCCGTGTGCTCCGAGTGCAAAAGGTTCGCCAACCCAGTATTCGAGACGTACTCTTATCCAACTGTGGAATACCAATGCGTGTGCGGCCACCATGGGACCGCAGATATAAGGAAAGGCGACGGAAAGCTCACATGGAGACTGGAGTGGCCGGCGAAATGGATGATATTCGGGACATCCGCCGAGCCGTTCGGCAAGGACCACGCCGCATCCGGAGGATCATTCGATACGGGCAAGAGGATCGTAGAGGAGGTATACTGCCGTAAAACGCCGTACCCGATCCCCTATGAATTCGTTCAGTTGAAGGGAGTGGGGCAGATGCACAAGTCACTCGGATGTTCCGTCACGGGGCTGGATGCCATCAACATGACGCCGCCCGAGGTCCTGAACTATATGTTCCTGAGGGTAAATCCGAGCAAGGTCATTGACTACGACTCAGGAATGGGTGTCCTGGATATGGCCGACGAGTACGACAGGATGGAGAAACTGTTCTTCGAAGGCGAATACACGGAGTCAGAGGAGAATTCTGTCCTTGCGTATGAGATAGCGCAGCATAATCACGTTCCAAAAAAACTGCCCCTGCAGGTTCCGTACAGGCATCTCGTCAACGTAGCGCAGATGGCGGACACCTTCGAAGGCGTCCTGGATGTGCTGAAAAGGACCATGGACCTCTCCGAAGCGAATGAAGAGGACATGAGAAGGCTCAAAAGAAGGGTGGACTGCGTGAGGTACTGGCTCAACGGATTCGCACCGGATCAGGTGAAATTTTCAGTATATCCGACCATACCACCGGGAACGGAGCTTACGATGAATGATAAGGCCTTCTTCCAAGAACTGGTAAAAAGAATGAACGATGCCAACTGGGATGCGGATACGATAAGCCAGATAGTATCAGAGACCGGGAAGGGATCTCCGGTCGGGACGAAGGCGGGTTTCAGAGTGATATATCAGGTGCTCATAGGAAAGGATGTCGGTCCGAGGCTCGGCCCGTTCCTTTCCAGCATGGATAAGCAGTTCGTGATAAACAGGTTCATCCAGGCTTCGAGACACAACTCATAAGAGCCCCATCTCGGTCAGCTTCTCGGGAAGATACGTATCCGTGACGTAATCGAGGCCGTACTTCGCCAGCGCCTGCTGCTCGGATTTCTTCTTCATTTCCAGCATGGCCTGTATCTCGCCGACCCAGAAACCGTCTTTGAACCTTGGGTCCGTGAGTTCGGCCTCAAGGGCACCGATATCCTTGTCCGACAATTTGTCGGTCGGAAGATCGTAATTCAGGATGTCCGATGCGGTTATCCCGATGAACTGCGCTGTGGGGGTGGCAAGGTATTCCGAGATGTGGGCGGTCTTTATCGCGCCGTACGCCACGGAAGCAAAGATCCTGAATGACCAAGGGTCGCCGTCGGTGAACACGGTCACGGGAAGCCCCTTCTCTTCATTCAGCCTTTTGATGAGGCGCCTTGTGCTCCGGGCGGGCTGTCCGCTCAGATGTACGAGGATGGCGCCGTGTCTTTCCGGGAACCCGTTCTCGACCAGCCTTGCGAACATACCGCCGGTCTCGATGGCCATCACGAACTTCGCATCGGTGTCGCCGACACCGAAGTTCTCCTTCTCCACGTTGTACGGCACGGCGAAGCCGGTCTCTGCGACATCGTCCATGCAGTTGAACTTCTTCATCCCTTTTTTCGTAAGGGTGCTTATGTCCAGATTACCATAGATGTGGGCACCGCTCTCCTCGGGCCTCAGTTTGAAGTCCTCTCTCATGCATTTTGAGATTATCTCAAGGTCCTCCGCAAGAAGGTTGCTCTCGTCCTGACTGTTGAACTTAGCGCGTTCCCAGCCTTCGGAGATATAATACATCTCCCTCAGCGTGGAGGACTTATTGTCGCGTATCATCTCGTTAATGAAATCCGCCGTATAGATGGTCCTCAGCATCATCTGTGCGCCTTGGACCGTTTTGGAGGTGCGGGATGTCTGAAGATCCCCGTACTTCCAGACGTTATGCTGAGCATCAAACTCTATGTTCTTCTTCGATCTGAGGGGAAGCTCCATGGCAGGTATGTTCCCTCCGTTGAGCTGGTCGTAGATGTCCCTTACGACCGAGGTAAGATTATCCGTCGCCGTTCTTTGTCTTTCATTCGTCGCCAAGGTCCTCAACCTCCTCCACCGACTCATCCTCATCGGCCGGAACGCCGTCGTCGCTTTCCGTTATCTCCAGCCCTTTGATCCCCCAGTCTCCCGGGAGCGCTTCGGCGCCCATGACCAGGACCGGATTGATGCCTGAAACATAGACATCATCGGCATCGTACGTGTCCGCCATCTCCCCCTTCAGCTCAAAGGAGATCTTCAGCGAAGCGGAAGGCTGAAGGCCTCTTATCTCCCACGTCACTTTCCCGTCATCGTTCATACCGATGAAATGCGGGTTGGTGAACAGGGTGAGATTGACGCATTCCTTCGGGAGATGCGCGTGAAGCCCGAGAGTGCGTTCCTTTGTTGTGTAATTGTACAGCGTATAGGAAACGATGAGGGTCTTCTGTCCCTCCTTCTTTGTGCCTGAATCCACCCAGACCACGTTCATGATCTTGCTGATGGTCCTGCTGAGGTCCGGCATGGGCATATCGAGCATGGAAGACGCTTTCTTCGCCATCGCCGGGATGAGTTCCTGAACTATCTCGAACTTTGCGCTGGTCTTCGACTTTCTTTCCATCTTGTTCAGGTGGCTCTTCAGGTTTCTGGCGCACAGCCTGAGGGCCTGTTCGATCTCGCTTTGCAGTTCCGCGAAGGATGCGACCGCCTCTTTGCCCTCGGAAGTGAACGGTACCTTCGTGGACGCAACATGCACCAATATTATCGCAGGGCCGAAGGGTATGCCCTTCCCGCCCCTCTGCTCAAGCCCGTATCTTCTCCAGTCAACTTCCGATATGGCCTTGGTGATGGCGCATGCTCCCTGCTGGTACAGAAGAGGGACGCGGTTCGCGAATCTCAATATGGTGACCTGTTCGTCAGAAGGTATCTCGCCGCCGTAGACGATGCCCGCTTCCACGACGAACGGGTTCCCGTTCACCGCTTTGGGCGGACGGGTAACGGGAGTGGCGTAATAATCCGGCCTCATTCCGTCCAGAATGTGCATGAGCCCCTTCTTTATCAAAGTGTCACCGATCGGGGACAGACAGTCCGTGGGCGGGGCCATGATCTTCACTTGGGCGATGGCCTCTATCATCGCTTTACAGTTGTCCCTGGTGAGGGACGACGGCTTGGCCGAGGGGCTCACCGCAGCTCTGGTTAGGATATCCTCAGCTATCCTGTCCGTTATCCTTGAGAAGTCGTTCTTCAGGAATGCGCTGACGGTCTTCTGTTGAGTGTTCTGCGCGTACTTCATCAGATCGCCGATCTCCATCCCCTCTGGGTGCGGCTTGATCTCTTTTGACTTCGGAGGAAGCTGCTCGGTCGCTCTCTCGAAGATGTATCTTTTTCCCTCTGGGTCTTGGAACTCTATTCTTGCGTGAGGGTTGACGATCGCCGTGTTCCTCAGATATTCGAAGACGGATTGCTTTCCTGTGATGTATCTTCCTTTTGTGGAGTATTCGACCTTGGTGCCGTGATCCTTCCCTTCCCAAGTGAATGCGGCGTCGTTGGTGACGATGGGGCGGTTCGTCTTCGTATCGATGGTTATGTCCATCTTCCACGCCACTTCGTCCGCCCCCTCGATCTTCGATTCGATGTGGGCGGGTTTGCCGGTAGAAATGTTCCCGTACATCACGGTCGCGGAGATCCCTATTCCCTGCTGCCCCCTCGATTGTCTGAGAGCGTGGAACCTCGAACCGTAAAGAAGGCGGCCGAAGACGTTCGGCATCATCTTATGGAGGATGCCGGGACCGTTGTCCTCCACTGTTATCTTGTATTCCTCTTCTTCGCGGAGCCGTTCCACCCTTACTTTTATTTCCGGCAGGAACCCGGCCTCCTCGCAAGCGTCCAAGGCGTTGTCCACCGCCTCTTTTATGCCCATCAGAAGGGACTTCGATCTGGAATCGAAGCCCAAGATGTGCTTGTTCTTTTCGAAGAACTCCGTGACGGATATCTCCTGCTGCTTCGCCGCCATCCTGTGGGCATTTGTGCTTCCGCTTGTAAAATCCTCAATTTTTTCAGAGCGCATCCGAGATAGGATATTCGCTGAAAAGTTATTTAGTTTGTTATCGGAGATCAAAGAAAGAGATCGTAAGGTGTTTATTTTTCGCTTTTATCGAACTTCGCACCGCATTTGGTGCAGAATGAAGCGGTCGCGGGGACCGATGCGCCGCACTCGGGGCATACGGTCGTTTCCCTGGTTGTCTCTGACGTCCCATCCGCATGCACGATCTCGATCTCATCATCCTCGTCGAAAGGCGCACCGCATTTCGGACAGAGCTTCGCATCTCCCGGGACCTCCGCGCCGCATTCCGAGCATTCGAAGAAGTCCATCTTCTTGGGTTTCATCTCTTCGGGGCGGTCAATGTATGCTCCGCACTTCCTGCAGCTTACCTCTCCCGGAAGGACGATGGCGCCGCATTCTTCGCATTTCCCGTACCCCTGGGGGTAGAGTCTGCCCTCCTTTTCCATCTTCTGCCTGGTCTTCTCCATCCTTGTCCTCATGAAGCTTGAGAAGATCATTATCATGAAGAAAATGATCACGATATAGAGCGTTCCCATGAAACATCCCCAAAGGCACAGCGGAGTGATGCTTCCGTCAAATGCTCCGGTCAGGAAACTCATGGACGTGTCTGAGCCTTCTACGGTCGTTTCGCCGTCGGGACCGTCCTCCTTTATTGTGAGATATCCGACGTAGAGCTTGTCCGGATCCAGCGCGATGGCGCCGCTTACTATGCCGCCGGTCACATCCATGGGGGACATAATATCAGTAAGGGCATTCACTATTCCGAATCCGACGCCCTTTACTTCTCCGTATTTGAAGTAGACAGTGCGCGAATCCATGTCCCCGATGACCTTGGCACTTATTTCGACCCCGTCTCCCGGGAATGTATATTCAATGTCGGTGAAGAAATCGTTGTCCGGGGGATCTCCCTGGTTGTCTTCAACCAACATGGGTGCCATGACCAGGCCGCCTATCAAGACCGCCGCCACCGTGAAAAGGACGCCGACCAGCGTCATGAGCTTGATATTCTCCACGCCAAGCATCTTCGGCAGCATATAGAGCACGATAGCGATCATCAGCATACCCAGGCAAGAGCATAAGGCCCCGAATCCGAGCAGGGTCAGGACCAGAGCGATAAGCGGAGCGCCGACGACCCCCAACAGCTGTATGGGCGACAGGGTGCCGAACCATTTCAGATCGAACGTTTTAGCACCTGCGGTATTGTTCATGAGGAGACCTCACACAATTAACCGATTAAAAACTATCGGACACAGTAAACCGTTTATTGAACTTCTTAAAACCATTTCTTTTATACAGAGCAGATAAATCAAAAAAGCATAATATATTCGTTACCTATCAGCAACCGGAGGGTACCGTGGCTACGATCGAGGAGCAGATAAAGGAGTTGGAAGAGCAGATAGCCAACACCAAATACAACAAAGCCACGGAAGCCCACATCGGAAAGCTGAAGGCGAAGATCGCGCGTCTTGCCGCTGAGGATGAGAAAAGAAAATCCTCCAAGGGGCCGACAAAGGGATTCTATGTCAAAAAAGCGGGCGACGCAACTGTTGCTCTAGTGGGGTTCCCATCCGTGGGCAAATCCACCCTGCTCAACCAGCTGACCGGGGCAAAATCGGCGGTGGGTGCGTACCACTTCACGACGCTCGACATCGTACCTGGTGTTCTGGAGTACAACCACGCAAAGATACAGATATTGGATATGCCGGGGCTGATAAAGGACGCTTCCAGAGGGAAAGGCAGAGGGAGGGAGGTCATTGCCGCGGCAAGAGCATCGGACGTGATCCTTCTGGTGGTCGATATCTTCAACCCGAAGATGGACGTCCTGATGAAGGAGCTGTACAACGCGGCGATAAGGCTGAACCAGACAAGACCGGATGTAGTGATAACCGGCTCATCCCAGGGAGGGGTCCTCGTGAAGCCCACAGTCAAACTCACAAAGATAGACGCTGAGACGGTAAAAGAGATGACCATTGCATACGGCCACATAAACGCCACTGTGGTGGTAAGGGAGGACATCAATGTGGAACAGATGCTGGATGTTCTCTCCGGGAACCGCGTTTACATAAAGTGTGTGGTGGCGATAAACAAGGTGGACCTCGCGAAGCCGGGGGAATTAGAGGCAACGCTGGCACTATATCCGGACCATATCACGGTCCCGATATCTGCTGCAACTGGGTTCGGCATAGAGGAACTAAAACAGACGCTCTACGACACGATCGAGATGATCCGCATCTACCTCAAGCCCCAAGGGAAGGAGGCGGACCTCGTAGAGCCTCTGATCGTCAAGAGAGGCAATACGGTGGGGGACATCTGCGAAGTGCTGCACAGGGACTTCAAGAGCAATTTCAGATACGCCATGGTGTGGGGCAATAGCGCAAAGTTCCCAGGTCAGACGGTGGGGCTTGACCACATGGTCGAGGATGAGGACATCCTGACGATCATCGTGAAAAGATGAGACGACTGTGATTTTGCATACAACAGTCTAATATATCCTCAATCCATCGTACATGCATGATACAGAGTCCCAGGGGCACGAGGGATTTGCTTCCGTCCGAGATGGAGAGGAGAAGATTCTATGAGGGCATCCTGAGGAATACCGCCCAAAGGTACGGGTTCAGGGAGATACAGACCCCGATCTTCGAAGAGGCGGAACTTTTCATCCTCAGATCGGGACCGAACATCATCAACGAGCTGTATGCTTTCAAGGACAAAGGCGGCAGGGACCTCGCGCTCAGGCCGGAGATGACGGCGCCGGCGATAAGGGCGTTCGTGAACAATATGAGCAATGACCCCAAACCGATCAAGATATTCTATTTCGGACAATGTTTCAGATATGAAAGGCCGCAAAGCGGAAGATACAGGGAGTTCTTCCAATTCGGAGCGGAGATCATCGGCACGGCAACGCCGCAGACGGATGCGGAAGTCATAGCGACAGCGCTTGATATGGTCAAGGCGCTCGGCCTGAAGGAATACAAGGCGCGCATAGGCCACATAGGGGTGCTGAGGAGGGAATTGGCCCAAGTCGGAGTGGCGGCGGAGAAGATGCCGGAAATACTTCAGAAGCTCGATAAGAAGCTCTACGAGGAAGCGTGGCCTCTTATGGAGGCGGCAGGCGTGGGAAGGGAGGATGCGGACGCGATCTTCGACCTCACAGGCACCGTAGGGGGCAACGAAGTGCTTGGCAGGATAAGCGGGGGTGAATCCGAATACCTGAGACAGGTTCTGTCCTATCTGTCGGCGATGGGCATCGATGCGCCGGAGATAGATCTGGGCGTGGTCCGCGGGCTGGACTATTACACAGGGGTGGTATTCGAGATAGAAGCGCCCGCTCTGGGCGCGGAGAAGCAGATATGCGGCGGGGGGTCCTATACTCTCTCCGAGCTGTTCGGCGGCGAGAAGGTGTTCTCGACGGGGTTCGCAATAGGGTTCGACAGGGTCCTCCTGGCACTTGAGAAAGAAGGAGCGTCCTGCCCCGGTAGGAAAATAGATGCCTACATTGTCGCCGCATCCTGCGACGTGACACCTAAAGCGTTCGAGATAGCAGGGATGCTCAGAAGGAACGGCATCTCAGCGGACATCGATCTCGCGGACAGAAAGATGGCGAAAGCGATGAAACACGCCTCCTCGATCGGTTCAAGATATACCGTGATAGTGGGAAGCGAGGACCTGAAGAACGATTCCGTCACACTCAGGGACATGACATCCGGCGAACAGAAGACGGTGAAGATAAGCGGTCTCTTGGCAGAGATACGGGATCACTGATGCCTATCCAGCTCCTTGTTCAATAAAGCATCGGCAAGAGGGATGAGCATCTCCGAACGCCGCACATTTCTGAATGTGATGTTCGGTATGAGCGAAGAAAGGGCCTTTGCATCGAGGTGCAGGTTCCTGACATTCTCATTCTTCACTTTGTATTCCCCCCTCATCTGTTTGATGACAAGCTCAGAATCCATGATGAACTCGACATCGTCCGCTTTCAACTCGATAGCCTTTGTCAGCCCGGCTATCAGTCCTCGGTATTCGGCGTAGTTGTTGGTGTTGATGCCCAGGAATTCGGAATGCTGATGGATCACGACATCATCCTTGGTGACGACGATCGCGTATGCGGAAGGTCCGGGATTACCCCTTGATCCTCCGTCCGAGAATATTCTGTACATCAATACACGAATTCCTTGACTGTTCTATTGTCATCATCGACCAGAACCACTTTTGCGCTTATCGGCTCCGAGGTAAGCTCATATCCCATGATTATTATCTTGTCGCCTTTCTCGCAAAGCCTGGCCGCAGCGCCGTTGATCGCTACGATGCCCGTGCCCCTGTCGCCTCTGAAAACATAGGTCTCGAAACGCGCGCCGTTGTTGACGTTCGCAATGGTGACCTTCTCCCCCACCCAGATCCCAGCTTTCTCTAGGAGTGCCTCATCTATTGTGACGCTTCCTTCATAGTCGAGCCGGGTACCTGTGACCGTTGCCCTATGGATCTTGCTTCTTAGCATCCATCGCATAACATACAGGGTAGCACGTATGATAAAAAGATTTTTCGGTATCACCATTCGACGATTGCGATCGGGCAGTTGCAGAGAATATGAGCGCCCTGGCCGGAATTCGAATCCGAGTCGAAGCCTCGACAGGGCTTCATGATAGGCCACTACACTACCAGGGCAGTATGCCCTGATAATAAGAGATAATATTTAATGGTTCTTTCAAGGCCGAAATCGATGCCAGACCCTTATTCTTTGCACGAGCCGAAAAGGCGCACCGTGCTCTTTCCAGTCCGAGGGTCCTTTTCCAACTCGGCATCGACGTTGAAGACTGTTCTGATATTTTCCTTGGTGAGAACATCTTCGGGAGCCCCCATCGCGAACACTTTGTGATCGTGTATGAGCACTATGCGGTCGCAGTACCTCGTCACCATGGGGAGGTCATGCGAAACGATGACAACGGTAAGGTCCTTCTCCCTCGAAAGTTTCTGAATGAGGTCCAGGACCTCGAACTGCATGTTGATGTCCAAATGCAGGGTGGGTTCATCCATGAGTATTATCTTCGGTGTCTGGGTTATCGCTCTGGCAATAATGGCGCGCTGTCTCTCACCCCCGCTGAGGGTGTTGATGTACCTTTCCGCGAACTCCGTCAGACCGGTCTGTTCCATTGCCAGATCTATTATCTCACTATCTTCCCTGGTCTCCCCCATAAGGGACTCCTGGAACGGCATCCTGCCCATGCTCACTATCTCCCTTACGGTGAAGGCGAACCTGATCTCGTTGGACTGGGGTACGGCCGCGATGCTCCTGGCTATCTCTTTTTTTGAGATGGTGTCGATATCGGTCCCGCTTATCAGGACGCATCCGCCGTGAGGGCTCAGGTTCTTGTTGAGGTTCTTGAGAAGCGTGGTCTTACCGCAGCCGTTCGGTCCGAGTATCCCGATCATCTCTCCGCCTCTGATGCCAAGCGTGATCTGGTCCAGAACGGTCTTGTTGTCGTATCTGTACGACAGGGACTTGATGTCGAGTATGCTCACCATCCCACCTCGCTTCTCTTTCTGGAAAGCAGATATATGAAGAACGGAGCGCCGATGAAAGCCGTGACGATCCCGATAGGCATGACCCCGTAATAAGGTGCGACGACGTGTGCAATGTAGTCGCACAACAGGATGAAAGCGGCACCTCCGAAGGCGCTCAGCGGCAGGATCAGGCGGTTATCCGGGCCAAGAAGGAGCCGGAAGATGTGCGGTATGACCAGTCCTATGAAACCGATCGCCCCCACGAACGCGACCGCGGCGGCCACGACAAGCGAGGAGATGATCAGAAGGAACAGCCTGACCCTACGGACATCCACCCCCAGGTCCATGGCGTGGGAGTCTCCCAGCATCATCGCGTTAAGGTTCTTCGATTGCGACAACATCAGGATTATCCCCGCTATGATCACTGGTATGCTGAAGGCCATCTCGTCCCATGTGACCTTGGACAGACTTCCCATGGACCAGAAAACGATGGCCCCCATCTTTTCGCTGGGGGCGATGTATGTAAGGAAAGATACGATCGCGGAGATCAAGGCCGTTACCGCCACGCCCGCGAGGATAAGGGTCTCTGTCCGGACATAGCCTCCCGCCCTCGACAGCATATACACAAGGAGCATCGTCCCGAGGCAGAAGACGAACGCCAGAATAGGCTGGGTCAAAGCCAGAGGTATCATCGATACGGAGAACAATATCGCGATGGATGCACCAAGCGAAGCGCCTGCCGAAAGCCCGAGAAGATAAGGGGAGGCCAGAGGATTCCTGAAGACGGCCTGCATCACGCCGCCCGTGACGCTGAGCGCCGCACCTACAAAGATCCCGAAGACGACCCTCGGAGAATTGAATCCCTTAACGATGATGTCATTCGTGCTGGTACCCGCACCGATGAGAACATCCCACACCTCCTTGAGGGACAGAGGATGATCTCCCGCCCAGGAGAGGTCTAGAAGCACAGAGAATATCATTATCGCCGCAAGCAAGGCGACAGTAAGGAGCAGTCTTCTCCCCTTCCTGCCCCTATTCGGATTCTTTCTTTCCCTTCTGAGTATGCCGCCCATCGAATGTTTCACGGCCCCTAACAGGAAGTATGCGGCCCCAAATATAGCTAACAACGCAACGATCCCCGCAGCAGCGTAAAGGAGCAGGTTGGAACCCGGCGACCCCTCATCACCATGAGGGACATCTCCCTCGAACAGGTCCGGGTACAAAGCGCAGGCGAACACCCACAGGCCCTCCGCGGCATCCGGACAATAGTTGTTCCAGTTAGCCTTCATCGGGACGATCGTAACATTCATGTTCCCATTGAGGACCTCGTTCCTGAATTCGCCTACGGTGTGGTCCCTCGTATAGCTTTCAGGCAGGAACACGATCGCATCCGGATATGCGCCCACCAACTGTACGATGGTGCTTTTGTCGCCGTATCTGTCCGCCTTGCTGCTCTCATTGAACCCTACGTTGATGCCCCCTGCAGCTTCGATCAGCGATACCGTGATCGAGCCGCTGTTGAGGACCGAGTACCCAGCCGATGAAGAGTACCACACTCCGAATGCGGACGCTTGCGGAATGTCCTCGCTAAGGCCGTTATCGATCGTTTCTTTGACCAGCCTCATGTTCTTCACGAGGTCGGTGGTGCCCCCCGTCACAATGACGGACATGCTGTTCACGAAGTCCACGATCTCGTTGTATTCGGTTATGTAGCGGTACACCAGTACCTTTTCGAACCCGGCGCCGTTGAGCAGACCCCGCAGCACAAGCGCATTCTCGTATGTAGTGAGAACGATCGTGTCATCGAAGCTCATTTTCCCGTCATCCACCCACTGGAGGAATTTTGTTACGATCTTATCGTTATTGGAAGCGTAAAAGATGCTGCCCATATCTTCAGCTTTGAGCCCTTTCAAACGCTCATCTTTAGAATATTCGTAAGTGGAATACGCATCCACGGCGATTATTTTGTCCATCTCACCCAGCATCGCTACGGTGAGCGTCGAGGCGTAGCCCATGGTCACGATACGTTCGGTGGGTTCGGTGTATTCAAATGTCTGTCCCGTACCGTCCGTGACCGTTATCGGTACCGCACCGTCCGAGACGTTGCAGATCGCGGCGATCGACAGCCCGGAGAACATTATCAGCACAGCGGCAATCGAAATGACCCTGACATTCATTTTCTTCCTCTTGTTACGAATTATAGATTTCGTGATACTTCGTAATAAATTTTTCATATTTAATTATATTCAATTGTACAAAGGGTTTTCATTCTCTTGCAAGATAGGGTATCGATAAGATGGCAACTCCGACAGTCTCCGATTACATGATAAGGAACGTCCAAACGGTAACCCCGGACATGACGGTCGGGCAGGTAAGGGAAAAGATGATCACGTCAAGCTTTCACGGTTTCCCGATCGCGGAGAACGAATACCTGCTCGGATACGTTACGGCGAAGGAGCTTCTGAGGTTCAATGACAGACCGGACGCGAAGATAAGGGAGGTCATGAGGCCGGGGACCCTTTGCGTAATGCCTTCGACATCCATCGATGACGCCACCAGGGTGCTTTTCAGGTACGGGCTCAGGAATCTGCCGGTGGTGAACGAAGAGAAGAAGATCGTGGGGATAATCTCCAACATAGACATCGTAAGGTCCCAGATAGAAAAATCCAGGCCCGCTAAGGTGATGTCGGTGAAGAATCTGCTGGAGCAGCAGAACGGAATAAGATTCAAGATATCCAACCAGGATGTCCCCATAAAGGAACTTCTACCCTCTCAAAAAGAGGTCTACATGGACGAACTGATAGGCCGCCAATTCGAGATAAAAAGGGGGCTGAATGAACCGCTTATAGTGATAAAAAGAAGGAACGGGTACCTTGTTGTCGACGGCCACCACAGGATAATGGCGGCTCAGATGATGGGGCTCGGAGCCTTCAAAGCCATAGTGCTCGAGCCAAACGACCTTAACATAAGGCTCGGCCTGGAGAAGACCGCTGAGAAGTGGGGCCTCAAGACGCTTGCCGATGTAAAGATAATAGAGGGTGCTAAGCACCCCCTCATGGAAGTGACCACCATGCTGCTCCCGCAGGAGCAGGTGAACGGTCTGAACGAGAGGCTCATCGAGGACACTGACGCCCTCAACCGCTGATCACTTCTTGTTTTTGAGCTCCCTGAGGTTATTCAGCAATACCCTCTGTTCGGCAGACGCGATGTTCCTCTTTGTTTTCGCGAATGTGTCCGGATTGAGCGAAATGGAGTCGATCCCTTCCTCGACCAAGAACTCGGCGAACTCAGGGTATACGGAGGGCCCCTGCCCGCATATGCCCACGGTCTTTCCGTTCTTGTGCGCCACTTTGATGAGCTGAGATATGGCCGCTTTCACGCCGGGGTTCCTTTCATCGAAGTAACCCATGCGTCCCAGGATGTCCGAGTCGCGGTCGCATCCCAGAACAAGCTGGGTAAGATCGTTGGAGCCTATCGAGAATGCGTCGCAGTATTTGCAGAACTCCTCGGCCATGAATATGTTGACGGGGATCTCCGCCATGAAATAGAGCTTGAAGTCGAGCCCTCTTTTAAGGCCGACGCTGGTCATCATGCTGATGATGTCCTCCACTTCGAAAATGGTCCTGACAAAGGGCAGCATAACATGGATGTTCTTCAATCCGAACTCGTCACGGACCTTCTTTATGGCCATGAGCTCGCACATGAACGCTTCCCTGTAATTATCCGAGACATATCTGGAGCATCCTCTCCAGCCGATCATCGGATTCTCTTCTTCCGGTTCATAGTCAACGCCGCCCTTCATGTCGCGGTACTCGTTCGTTTTGAAGTCCGATGTCCTGAGGATCACCGGTCTCGGATAGAAAGCCCTCGCGACCTTCGAAATGCCTTCCGCAAGCTTGTCGATCAGTTCCTCTGACCTTCCGTCATCGATGACGGCGCAGGGGTGTTCCCCGATGTAATTGGTAAAGAGGAATTCGCTTCTCATGAGACCAACGCCGTCACAAGGGAGTTTTGCGATATCGTCGGCCTTCGTAGGCATGCTCATATTCACCATGACCTTGGTCCCGGTGATGGGAATGTACTCGGCCGAGACCGCATCCGCAGCGGGTCCGCTGGCTTCTTGTTTCTTCTTTATTTCCCCTTTGTACACTGTTCCCGTGGTACCGTCAACGGTCACGACGTCCCCGTCCTTCAGAGTGGAGGTCGCACCCCCGGTCCCTACGACGCATGGCGTTCCGAGCTCCCTTGAGATTATCGCCGCGTGGCAGGTCATTCCTCCCTCGTCGGTGACTATGGCGACGGACCTGCTCATTGCCGGGACCATGTCCGGCATGGTCATCTTCGTGACCAGGACATCCCCGTCCTTGACGACGTCAAGGCTCATTGATTCATCATATATCCTTACGGTGCCGGTCGCGAAACCGGGGCTTGCGCCCAGCCCGGTGAGGAGGATGTCCTCGCTGGAGGCCTCGCTCTTTCCGTTCCCTCCGGAACCGCCGACCGCGGTGATGGGCCTGGCCTGCACAAGGAACACCTTTCCGTCCTCGATGCACCATTCCATGTCCATGGGCCTCTGGTAGTGTATCTCCACTTGGCGGCCCATCTCTGCTATCTCAAGGATGCGGGGGTCCTCCAGTTTTTGTTTCTTCTCGTCGCCGTTGAGGACATCTTCTTTCAGGCATCCGCCGTCCGCGCCCCTGACGTATTTCCATTTTTGTGCGGAGATCCTCTTCTTCGTGATGGTCATCTTCGATTTGTCGATCTCATATGTGTCGGGGGTAACCTCCCCGCCGACAATGGCCTCACCGAGACCGTACCCGGCTTCGATGATGATGTTCTTGGCCCCGTTGTTCGGATCCACCGTGAACATTATCCCGGACACATCGGAGTTCACCATCTTCTGTATGACCACGGCCAATTTCACCTCGCTGTGGGCAAACCCCTGCTTTTCCCTGTATGCTATCGCCCTCGCCGTAAAGAGGGAGGACCAGCATTTCCTTATCTTATCGAAGAGGTCGTCCTCTTCCTTGACATTGAGGTATGTTTCCTGCTGTCCGGCGAAACTCGCATCCGGGAGGTCCTCAGCCGTTGCGCTGGACCTCACCGCGACAAAACCGACGGTCCCCTTGGGAACTATCAGTCTGTAGCATGAGACGATCTCTTTTTTCAGATCATCGGGTATGTTGTAGGTCTCGAACAAAGCCCTTATTTTCTTGGATGCATCCGTAAGGCTCTGGTCGGAGGATCTGTCGATGTTCTTCAGTTCTTTTTCGATCTTGTCGGCGATCCCGCTTTTGTTTAAAAAGTAATCATAGGCAATGGTCGTGAGAACAAATGCCCCAGGGACAGGAAAACCGGCCGATGTGAGCTCACCGAGGTTCGCTCCTTTCCCGCCCACATAGGGTATGTCGTCCACGCGCAGTTCGTTGACATCTACTATCCTCTTATCCATGGTAATTACACTCTTGGAAGAAGTTTTAGTTTATCAGCTCGGGACAGCCGCCCCCTCACTGACCTTTCAATGTCATCGGATATGGTATCACATTTAATATCTTTATTCCAGCCTAATGGCGCCCCTACTCATATCATGGTAGCACCCGCTGCCGCAAATTATATCGCAGAATCAATTTTTTCGAAATTCGAAGGATAAGATGCATTTTTCGTAAAAAAGTGAAAGAAAAATGTGTATTATAGTAAAATATGGCATTCTTCCTTATAATACAAGCAAGGTTTTAAATCAGATATCAGTATTCGGTACTTTAAGTTGATTCAACATGGATATAGAAATATGTTGGCACGGAAGAGGCGGTCAAGGAGTCGTTACGGCGAACGAGATCCTTGCCGAAGTGGCCATTCAGGCTGGAAAATATGTGAAGGCCTTCCCAGAGTTCGGACCGGAGCGAATGGGGGCGCCCATCAGGGCGTTCGCAAGAATATCGGAAGGCCCTATAAGAATACACACGCAGGTCTACGAACCGGATATTGTCGTTGTGATCGACCCGACGCTGATAGGCAAGGTCGATGTCGGCAAAGGTCTCAAAAAAGGAGGGACCATCATCGCGAACTATCCCGGTACGGTATCCGAACTCCAAAAGGCCATCGGCACGGATGCCGAATGCCATGCGGTAGATGCGACAAGGATCTCGTTCGAGGAGATCGGCCGCCCGATGGTGAACACCTCAATGCTCGGGGCGTTGGTCAGGGCGAGGCCCATAATCTCCTACAAAGCGTTAGAGGATAACATCAGAGCGAAATTCGAAGGCAAACTCAAAGAAAAAGCCATATTGCAGAATTTGGCAGCTCTCAG
>WRKC01000098.1 GCA_009778275.1 Methanomassiliicoccaceae archaeon | reverse complement strand
GAGAGACACCATCGCCAGTGACAGCAAGGAAGCTATAACAAGCCCGGATATTCCTATGTAAAGCGCAGTTTGCGGGGCTATCTCCCCTTTCGGAAGAGGTCTGTCCGGATGGGCGGTCTTGTCTATTTCCCGGTCGATGTAGTCGTTGAGGGAATTGCCACCGGCCATGAATGCAAGTATGACCCCGCAGGAGATGATCAGATTCTGAATATGGTCCCCGATATCGAATCCTACCGCTATGAAAGCGCCGATGACGACCCCGAGGATGCCCATGATGCCGTTTCCGAACCTGAAAAGGCGCAGGAATCTGTTCACGCTGCTGGGATAAGATAACTATTGAAATAGTTAATGATTGGAAAAAAACCCTCACTATCGGGTGTGTCAGGGAGATAACTTTGCAAAGCGATCGGAATTTTTGAACACGTGGTAGTATCTGGAAAGCGAACCGTGGACATGCTGCCTGAGCATAAGTTCCAGTTTCATGGACGAAGGGCCCGCCTCGTACGGGAAAATGATACCCGCTCTTCCGGAAGGCCTCAGCACCTTCGGGATGGAGGCCATCGCAACCCCATGAACATCGAATGCATCCTCGCCACCGATCTTCGTGGACCTGCCGTAAGGGGGGTCGGTGACGACCGCGTCGATCTTAGAGAACCTGTGCGGGATATCCTTGATGTCGATTACCTCGAAATCGTGCAACTTCAGATCATAAAAGTCCATGTTCTCCCTGCATCCAAGCACCATCTCCTCGTCAAAGTCCGACGCTATTGCTTTCATGCCCATTTCTGCGGCCTCGATAACGATCCCACCGGTCCCGCAGAAAGGGTCGAGAACGGTATCCCCCCTCTTGGCACCTGTCAGGTTGATCAGCGCTCTGGCATATTTGGGGTGCAGGGAGATCGGAGAGAAGAAGGGACGCTCGCCAACCTTTCTCTTTTCCATGATGTTCCTGTCGATCGTCCTGTCTTCGATATAAAGGTGGACATTATCACACAGCTGCATCTTTACGACGGTGTCGGGGTTGCGGAGGTCAACATCGTTCTTCTTGGAAAGGATGCTGCCCACATCCCTTATCAGTTTCTGAGAGTCGACATCTTTCATCATACCCTCGAATCTCTTTGCTTTTATTGCGAATGAACCTTCTGGCAGCTGTATATTCGAAATATTCTCCGTATCGGCCGGATCGTACGTCCCGAGATACCTGCCTATAGAATGGGTAAGCGCAATGCGGCCTGCGATGCCGTTGAGAGAACTTTCGGGGAAGGATGCCGTAATGTACCCCGGGCCTCTGCCGGTGACGATATGCCGGGCGCATTCTGCGCTAATGCATCTCTCCGCCTCCGCTGAGGGCATATCCTCTGATTCGCCGGACAGCTCAAAAAAGAAAACGGGGTCCACGGACCCCTTAAGTTTCAATCCTTAATACCATCTTCGGTCACGGTGAACACCGCTTCTCCCTCTGGCAGGTTCGGAGAGTCGATGAGCCTAGCGATCCTTTTTCCGGCCTTACCTTTTCTGAGGTATAGGCGGAAGGTCGCTGTGTGCCCCACGATGTGTCCGCCGATCGGCCTCGTAGGATCGCCGAAGAATGCGTCAGGTTTTGCGGCCACCTGGTTGGTGACGGCGATGACAGCATTGTTGAGCGTGGCG
Source organism: Methanomassiliicoccaceae archaeon (assembly GCA_009778275.1). Classification (GTDB taxonomy): domain Archaea; phylum Thermoplasmatota; class Thermoplasmata; order Methanomassiliicoccales; family Methanomethylophilaceae; genus Methanoplasma. The sequence continues at coordinate 21,844 of WRKC01000098.1, read as the reverse complement.
AAGTTCAGCAGATCGTGCATATGGCGGTTTAGTATCTGCTGCCTTTCCGCAAGAGCCCCTCTTCCCAGATATTCGGCCCTGAAGTGCGAGGTCAGGGAATCGACTATCATCAACCTTACCTTTGTCTGCTGCGCCATTTCAAGTGCTTTATCGACGAGGAGGATCTGGTGCTGGGAGTTGAACGCCCTGGCGACATGTATCCTTCTCAGGGTGTAATCCGGATCCACACCAAGATAATTCGCCATCTGAATTATCCTTTCCGGCCTGAAGGTGTTCTCGGTATCGATGATTATCACATCGGAATCCAAACCTCCCCTTTCCACCGGCAGGGTGGCATTCACTGCAAGCTGGAAACATACCTGCGTCTTGCAGCTTCCGAATTCTCCAAAGAATTCTACAATGGCCTGGCTCTCCAAACCCCCGTTCAACAGCTCATCGAAGGCCTTTGATCCCGTGGTCAGTTTTGTCACCGCTTTGCGGCGTTCCAAAATGCTGTCACCCGACTCGAATCCGCCGATGTCGGCACAGAGTTTCGCGCCTTCGATGATGTCCATTGCTTTCTTCTCACCGATCTCGCACGTCTCTGCGAGTTCTTTAGGTGAAGCTACGGCAATGGTCATCAGATCCGTGTACCCACCTTCGCGGAGTTTCTCTGCTATAGCTGGTCCTACTCCTGGTATGTCCTCTAGGGTTTTTGCGGCCATTGTATCTCACTCGAATCTTCAACCTTTTTTGAGTATATAAGCAAAATCAGGGGAGGTCACCGAATTGTCCGAAAGTGGCGAAAGTGGACCCTCTGTTCTATACGGGAGATGAGTCACCACACCTTTGAATCTCTGTGATGTTTTGGTGCCCTTCAAATGCACCACCCGGCGAAGGAGGCGATGACCCCTACTGTCAACAACATGACCATGTACGCTATTTTTTCGGAAAGCATCGTATTTATGAGATTGACGTTCCTGCACGCATTGCACATCCCGACCGCGATCTTTGCCTCAAGATCGTACGAATCGCCGTCAAAAGAGATCCCCAACCCATTCTCAAGACTCACTCCCGCGGAAAGAACGTGATCTCTCGAGTTCAGGAATGTGACGGCCCCCCAGATGCAGCAAAAAAGAAAAGACCCCATGGAAACTATGAAAAGGATTCCAAAACCCTCAAGCGCAGGGCCCGTCGCGAGCACCTGCAGGAAGAGGACGGAAGCGAAGGCTGCCATGATGCCGACCGTCTGCACCATGGCGTTCCGTCGTTCCGACGCAAGGCCCAACTGTCTTCCCAGGTCTTCTCTGATGACTGATAAGGTCTTTTTATCACTTGGCTCGAAAACATTCTTCACAGTTGGTACGGTATTCTTTCTCAGGTTCACGGCACAGTTCTCCGGAGGGATCTCCTCTATTATCCTAGGGCTCATTTCCTTCACCACATCTTCAGGTTTCTTTGAATATAAAGGTAAAATCAGGAGAGGTCTCCGAATCATCCGAAAGTGGTGAAAGCAGGTCCGCCCGCGGATAAACGTTTATATTGTAAATAGGGATTAGTGGAACCCATGGCAAGGAGACAGAGGCGTATTGTCGAAGAGAAAGAGGAGGAATACGAGTTCACTCCATCCGAGTTCGACGAACGCGAGTTCATCCTCAAGGATATATACGGGACGAAAGTTCTGTTCGTCATTACCGGTCTAGCGGTATTGATGGGAATCATAGGTTCATTCATCTGCAAAGCGAATGCGGACATCGGTTGGATAATCGCGACCCTGGTGGCGCTGCTGTTCGTTCTGATAATGAAGAGGCTCCTTATGCTGATGGGGTTCCGCGCGGACCTTCTAGAAATGAAGACATTGCTGATGGATTACCTGCTCTTCCTTATGCTTGCGCTGGGATTATGCATTGTACTCATCAACCCGCCCTTCGTCGGAGTGCTATCCTTCGCGCCGTGATCAGATCTCCCAGCTGTTCTTCGGATCCATCAATTCGGTGAGAAGCAGAGGGTCTGTTTCATTCAGGGACGTTTCGTGATCCCTTATCCTCATGTTGCGTGGGTCTATTTCCCTTCCTATGCCTGAGACTGCGGCCTCGTCGGCAAGCATCTCCTTTGCCGTGAAGTACATCCTCTCCGCTATCACGTTCCAGCACCCGTCCTCTATGAAGGGCGGGCCGTAGATGTTGTTCTTCCATTTCGCAAGGAAGGAATCCGCCGCTTTTACCCAGACGGGCGGTCCGGCGTGCTTGTATGTCTTGGAGAGAACATCCCGTTCGATCTCGAAAGCGATCTCCAATCTCTTCTCATACATTTCGTGGACCGCTCTGAGCACAGTGTAGTCGAAATCGTTGAGCTTTCTCGTCAGGGCATAGCGCGTCTTCCACAGCTGGGAGTGGAGGTTCTCCTCCACCACGTCAGGCCGGTCGAAGGACACCGTTATTATCCTTGCCCCGTCCTGGTCGGATATCCTCTGCAGCTCATCTCTCGAAAGCGGCATTCTCTTCCGAGGAAAGAAGAACCTTTCCGAGGGCGATGACAGGTAGGCCTTTGATGCCACGATGAAAAGGGCCATGGTATCGATGTGGACGGCGGATGCGACGTTCCTTTTCTGATCGACGGGATCGTAGACCACCAGAGGGCCCATGATGGGCGGGCCCTTCTTATCTATGGTTATGGTGGTGCCTTCCTTCCATCCGCCTACCCCGTTCAGCACATTGAGGAAGCTACCGTAGTGGATGATGAGCAGCTCGCACAGGTAGCCGGAGAACCCTCTCGTGTTCGGTTCCGCGCCATATACTCCGATGCCCTTCATGAATCTCTTAAGGAGCCTGACCTCGTCTTTCTGCTCCTCTTTGAGGCTGTCCAACACAAAACTTGTGTGGAATGGGGTTCGGTCAACGGCCGTCCTCAGTTTTTCGGCGGTCTTGAGGGAATAGCTCGGAACGAGATCCACGTCCACGTCGCGGAACGTTCCGCGCGTGTACGGATGTTCCGAGTACATCTTCTTTCCTTTCTCTACAATCGCCTCTCCCACAGACAGTCCCACTCTCTCAAGTTCCTTAAGGGGAACGGTCTCCGGGAAAAGAAGAAAAAGATCTATGTCGGGATCCGACAGATAAGTTCCTTTGGCATACGATCCGACAAAACGGACCTCAGCTTCGATGTTATGCTCTCTGACATAGTCCTCCGTAGCCTTCTTCAACGCATTCGCGGCGCTGTCGATGGATTCGATCTCTTCGGCGGTAGGTTTGATCCTCGCCAACACGTCGGACTCCAGACTCATTGAAGAAAATACGCGTCGAGGATTTAAGCATTGTCTGACACTTGGCTGCGGTCAGGGCGAGGTGTCGGGGATCCACTCATCATCGTATGTCTCGGAGGCGGAAAAGGAAAGCGCCTCTCCGACATCCAGAATGTCGAGGTCCCTTGCGGCCACTGTCCTTACGCCGGTCCTTCTCTCCGTTTCAAGCGCCTGCTTCGCCGGGTCTCTCTTGATCATCACTATTCCGAAGTGTATGAACACGGCAAGCTCGGGTTTGACGAGGTCTATGAAGGAAACGGCGTTGTCGGTGCAGAGGTGATAAGGTATCTGCATATCGTCCGGGGTCGTGACAGGCAGTATCAGCACGCGGCTCCCTTTGTACTGTTCAGCGATCCCCCCCGAATAACTTGTGTCGCTGACATAGGAGACTATCCCGCAGCCGCTGTCGAATCTGAAGCCCACATTCGTCGGATCGCTGTGGTCGGACATGCAGGTCTCCGTCCTCATGCCGTCTATGTCAAGAACATCCCTGGGCTTGAGGACTGTGATGTCCCTGATGATTCCCTGATGGTATTTCGATATGCACGGTCCGAGAAGCCCCTCCCCGTTGATGACGGTCGGGCTTCCGTAAAGATGCCCCCTCTTCTTCCACCCTCCGAAGGTCATCCCCTCTATGACCGATTCAGCATCCGAATAATGGTCCGGATGCGCATGGGAGACGATCAAAGAGTCCGTCCTGGAAAGGTCATAGTGTATCCTGTGCATATTTGTCAGGGCCCCGGGCCCCGGATCGATATGGAGATGTTTCCCTTCGCCGTGTTCGACGAGCATCCCTCCGGTGGAGCGGGTCTGATACATCGCGGTGTGTCTCCCGCCGCCGGTACCGAGGAACGTTATCCGAAACACCATGCTTCCCGATGGAAGTATCGCTATATCCATTTTTTCGGTCTGCGAAACGATTATTACGATAGATAAGAATCAGGAAACATGATCACCGCCGTCAGGGACGCATGGATAGTCACGCAGGATCCCCGGAGAAGGATAATCAGAGGTGACGTGGTCGTTGACGGGGAGAGGATAGTCTCGGTCGGAAAGGGGTACAAGGGGACCGCGGACAGGGAGATCAATGCCTCGGGGGACATCGTTATCCCGGGGCTGATAAACACCCACACACACGTTGCGATGACCGTCATGAAGGGAACCGTCGATGACATAGCGTTCCCGGAATTCCTCAAAAAAGTGTTCAGCATAGATTCTGACAGGACGGATAAGGACATAGATATCGGCACAAAGCTCGGATGCGCCGAGATGATCCGCAGCGGCACGACGACATTCGTGGATATGTACTACTCGGAGGATATCATCGCGAAGGCCACCATGGAGGCCGGCATAAGAGGGGTGTTGTGCTGGTGCGTCCTTGATGAAGAGATGACGACCCAGAAAGGAAACCCTTTGCAGAACTGCAAAAGGTTCTACGGTGATTTCAAGGACAAGAGAAAGATAATCCCCGGCGCGGCGTTGCAGGGAGTATATGTCTGCAATGAGGAGACATGCAAAGGGACAAAGGAATTCTCCGACGAAAAGGACATCCCGCTGACCTTCCACCTTTCAGAGACCAGGGAAGAAGTGAACGGACACAGGAAAAAGACGGGAAAAAGACCAGTCGAGTGGATGAATGACATCGGCGTCCTGGGAAAGAACGCGATCGCCGCCCATTCGGCGTGGGTCACGATGAATGAGGTAAGGATCATGGGGGCAGCAGGGATGTCGATATCATCGTGCCCGGTTTCCAACATGAAGCTGGCGACCGGAGGCGTGGCCCCGATACCCGAATTCCAAAAACACGGAGTGAACGTTACAGTAGGTACGGACGGCAGCACAACGAACAACAGTCTCGACCTGATGGCGGAGATGAAGGTGCTCGGACTGCTTCAGAAATCCAGCAGATGGGACCCGACGGTCGCTAAAGCGCAGGAGCTTTTGGATTACGCCACGGTGAATGCCGCGAAGGCGATAGGGATGCAGGATTCCCTCGGTTCCATTGAAGAAGGGAAATACGCAGACCTCGTGATACTTGACGGCGGATCGCCGAACCTCAGGCCGCTACTGCAGGAGAACATGATCTCGAACATCATCTATTCCGGGTCCTCCTCTAACGTTAAGACTGTGATGTGCCAGGGGGATCTTGTTCTTGAGAACGGCAGAATGAACACCATTGATGAGGCCGAGGTATTATCGGAGTCAGAGGAGATGTGGCGTTCGTTATGCCTGAGGTAAGAACGTTCGACGATCCCAAGATAAAGTTCGAGAATCCGGATTGGGAGAGCATCGCCGATGCCGGTTACCTCTGTGCCGATATGCACATCCATACCGACTGTTCCGACTCGTACAGCGACATCAGGAGACTGTTGAAGATCGCAAGATCCAGGAATGTGGGGATGGCGGTCACCGACCACAACCTGATAAGATCGCTTGACTCCATCGATCTGGGAAAGGAGGACGTGTTCATCATTCCCGGAATGGAAGTGAGCACGTCGGACGGCCCTCATATCTTGACATATTTTTACGAAATGAACGACCTCAGGGATTTTTGGACCGAGAACATACGCCCGCGCCTGCAGTCGTGCCCCTGGCTGGCCCTCAGGGACTGCTCGACGGAAAAACTCCTCGATCTTCTGGAGGATCAGAACTGCGTCGTGTCCGGGGCGCATCCGATGGGATACCTCGGATCCAACAAGGGGGTGGAGATCTGCAACAGGAAAGGATACATCCCGGATGAGGTGATAAACAGGCTGGATGCATATGAGGTGATCTGCGGAGGGATGACCCGCGAGGATAATGTCGAAGCAATATCATCCTTCGGGAAACACGGTTTGGGGATAACCGGCGGAAGCGACGGACACATCGCCGAGGATCTGGGGTCGGTTGTCACGATATCCAAAGCAGACAACACGGAAGACTTTCTGAACAGCATCATGAAAAGGGAGAACTCGGTCAGGGGAGTCGAGAAGGATTTCCCAAGGAGAGCGCTCACCGGCCTGGCATCTTTCTATCACTTCTTGGATTATACTCCGGCAGTGATAAAGGTCCAGTCGTACCAGATGGCGATGACCATCAGGCGCGGAACGAAAAGGAAGATGAGCAGGAGAGATTAAATAGGTTGACTTGTAAACTATAAGTAGGTTTAAATCCAATAACGCGATTGAGAGAACATGTCATCTGACAATCCCATCGAGATAGTGGGGCTGCGGAAAGAGTACGGAGGGTTTGTCGCAGTGGACAACCTGAATCTTTCCGTGAAAAAGAACAGCTTCACCGGGTTTCTCGGCCCCAACGGTGCTGGAAAGAGCACCACACTGAAAATATTGACGCACCTTATCAACGCTTCTTCCGGGGAGGCGTACATCAATGGCATCGATGTAACGAAAGACCCGAAGGCCGCGCTTACCAATGTCGGAACGGTCGTTGAGACCCCGGAATTCTATCCTTATCTCACGCCCAGGGAGACCCTGAGGTATGTTGGGCAGATAATCGGAATGAACACCGAATCGATAAAAAGCGAGACCGACAGGATCCTGGAGAAAGTAAAAATGTTAGAATGGGAGGACAAGAAGTTGGGAACGTTCTCGAAAGGCATGAGGCAGAGGATAGCAATAGGGCAAGCGCTTATGAACGGACCCAGCGTAATAATATTGGATGAGCCGACCTCCGGTCTCGACCCTAGAGGGCAGGCTGAGATGAGGGAGATCATGAAAAATCTCAGAAATGACTCAAACAATCTCACTGTGATCATGAGCTCTCATGTGCTTCATGAGGTAAGCGATCTTTGCGACAGGATCGCACTGATCAACCACGGGAAGATGATCATTCAGGATGACATGAGCGTGATTGAGAAGAGTAGCGGTAAAAGAAGGGTGACCATTAAGGTAGAAAGCACACCGAGCCCATTGATGACGCACATGGTTGAACAGCTGGATAATGTTGTTTCAGCCGAGAGATATGGCAATGACATAGAGGCTGTGGTGGAAGGCGACATAAGCGCCTGCGTAAAGTTCTTCAAGGACATCAGCTCGCTGAACATCGGCGCTTACGGAGTGAGCGAAGAGGATAATCTTGAGACCACTTACCTAAAACTAATAAAGGAGTCGGGATGATGTATATCGAATTGGATGATTTCAGGCAATCTTATGTAGTGGCCAAGAACGAGATACGCAAGTTCGTCCGCGGAAAAAGGTTCACAATTTATGCTGTATTGACAACGGTCGTATTTGCGCTGATAACATTCCTCCCTTACCTTTTCGGAGGAGATTTGGGTGACACTCCGGGTGAAGTAATAGCAAATTATGTTTCCATCGTTGATCTGCTAATAATTCTTGCAGCGACTCTCTTTGCATCTGTTGCGATAGTCTCGGAATTCGAGGAGAGAACGGCCCTGATACTGTTCACGAGACCCATAAAAAAGACATCGATATTCGTCGGTAAAGTGGTAGGTTGCATTGTACTTGAAACGGTCATGATCGTACTGTTCTATTTGGGCATGGCAGTGGCATCGCTTGCAGTAGCAGGGTCCGTTTCGGCTGACCTTTTTGTATCTCTGGGGGTAGCTTTCCTCTTTGTAGTGGCGGTATCGGGCGTTGCGATATTCATTAGTTCAGTGATGAAGAAAGGAAGCACAACCGCTATCCTGACTTTCGTGTTACTTCTGCTGATACTTCCGATAATATCCAGCGTGATAAGCGGGTCCACATCGGTGGAACCATGGTTCATGCTGGATCAGGCATCGAATGCAATACAGACAAGCATACCAGAATACATCGATCTGGTTAATGGAATGTTAGAGCATGCTGCAGAAATGATGGGAGTATCGCCGGAGGATCTTGGCGTAATAACCGCCCCCGATATGGCCAAGACCATCATCACAATGTTGGGATGGAGCATAGTCTCCCTCTCATTGGCATGGGTAGCGTTCATAAGAAGGGAGTTCTGATCAAAGAGACCTGACGACCCTGGCAGGATTCCCCACGGCAATGGCGTCGGACGGAACGTCCTTCGTGACGACGGCGCCCGCCCCGATCACGGAGCGGGCTCCCACCGTCACACCCGGAAGGATGACGGCGCCCGCTCCTATCCAAACATCTTCCTCTATTTTTACCGGGGCGCAGGAAACTGACCAGTCCCTTCTTTCTTTCGCTTCCAATGAATGTTTGGCGGTAACGATCTTCACTCCGGGACCGATGAGGGTATTGTCTCCGATGAATATCTCTCCGGTGTCAAGAAGGACGCAGTCATAGTTGATCAATACATTATTCCCGAGTTTGATGTTGGTCCCCAGGTCGCAATGGAACGGAGGGACCACCTTCGTCAGTTCATCCACCGGATGACCCAGCAGGTCGGAGAGCGCGGCTCTCCTCTCCTCAGGTGTCAGCGGTAATGTGTTGTATCTGAGCCTTTTATTGATGCACTCGGTCAATGCCCTGTCGTAAACATCATGGTCGGGAGTGTTCCTTCCCACCGTTTTTCCTTCCCGAAGCAGATCCCAAACCGAGGATTTTTCCATGAAAGGTCATCGGAAATGGGATTAATTAACTCTTACCCGTTGCGTCATGAAACGGAGACATAAGCGATCTCTTTCTTAAATGAGGAATTGTGACTAAGTATTTTTTGTTATACGCAATTGCATAGAACCGATGAACAAAGGCCTGAGATGGAAGAGGACAACTGTATCTCGGTCAAGACGTTCATAATCGTCAGTTTTATTAGTAGTCAATTCTTGTTTTCTGCTTTGTATTTCTTTCTTTCCCAGAAAAAATAGACGATTGATACGACAATAACTATGACCAGTACCATTAACAGAACATTTTCAACGACCTCGCTGTCCAGTTCACGGGAGTACCAGCCAAGGAAATTACTAAACGAAATCAAAAAAATCAAAGTCCCCAGCGATGCAGTATGATACTTCCTCTTTGCTTCAGGTAATTCCGCATAATACGGCCCGATACCTCCCAGATACGTAATAAGACAAAACACCATCAAAATAAGAGGAAGTCCCAGAGGCACCAGCAGGCCATGCGTCAAGACGGGAGTGTGGCAGAGCGTCGTTGTCACGACGGTGACCCAAAGCAGACTCATCAGCAGAGCGCCTTTCCATCTCCCTTTAATGTACACCTTTTTGAATCAGCATCTCTCTTTAATATAATTCTGGAGCAGATGCTATGACGGAATCATCATCAACTCTTCCTTTCTACTCCAACTTACTTCTTTAGGACTTTTATTGGAATTCCGAGTCACATGCTCCCTGAATAATTATCGTAGAAAAATCGGACACGTCAATGAAAGCGAAAAAACAGTATCAATTAGGGGGAGCTACTGAATCCCTGCCATGGTCGCCATTGGGAACATTGATAAGCATTTCACGATTCTTCAGAACATTCTTCTCGCCCAAAAGCAGGTTGCCGAAAAAGCGGTCTAAATATTCTGTCGTGGAATATATGTTGTTCTTGAGGTTGTTATAATTCGCCCGGACAAGAGCGTTCCTGAAATACCACGAGTTATCGGTGAATATATCATTGGTCACATTAAAACCCAATGTATGCAGATATTTTATAACAAAGACCGCAGTAGTTCTCGTGTTGCCTTCGCCAAAGGCATGGATCTGCCACAGCCCTGAAACGAATTTTGCGATATGTCTTGCGATCTCTTCTTTACTCTTTCCCCTATAATTGTAATTCTTCTCTTGTAAGAAATCGTAATCAAGCGTAGCCCTTATGCTGTCCGCACTTGCATAGAACACCGTTTCGCCGCCGAGCACCCATTCCGATTTAGAGATGTCGTAGTCCCTGATCTTGCCCGCATGATCATACAGTCCCTCGAACAGCCGTTTATGGATGGTCGTGTACTCTGCGGGGCTGAGCGTGAAAGACCTTTCGGATAGGATCTCTGCTATGCGGGCGGAGACCTTATCTGCTTCCTCTGTGCGGTCATCCTCCCCTTTCAGAGGTTTCGCCCTATAGTAACTGTTCAGGCGTTCTTTTACCTCATCAATGGTGATCTCGCCGTCAATGTTCCGTTTTGCCGTTTCGATAAGATAATCCGATGGAGTAAGACCGTCCACAAGCTGCAGGCCTACAGCCACACTCCAGATCTCGCTTTTTTCCTTTTTTCCGGGTTCGCCAAGACGCTTGTACTCATCGAACTCTTTCATATGCTTTACCTCTTCGTGCCGACAGCCGGTTTTCCCTTATTACCATATGAAAGCAACTTATTAAGAGTTCTCCCCGCCCTAAGAAAAGCGCGAAAAAGGAAAGAATACCCAGACAGTATGGGAGTGAGGATTGGTCCCCGCCCCCAGATTTGAACCGGGGGCCTGCTGATTTCAACGGCTGTATCGGATTTCTCCGAGAACACTCTACAGTCAGCCGCTCTGGCCAGGCTGAGCTAGGCGGGGTAGAACATGATAAAGGATAGTCTATTTAAATGTAGTCACGCGCGCAAAATCAGCCGATATAGCCCAGGTCCTGGTTGCGTCCGTCGATCTCTTTGACCTTTGCCGTAAGCTCGTCTATCTTCTCCGATTTGTCCTGAAGGTCCGTCAGATCGAGTTCAACGTCAAGTTTTTTCATGAGGACGCCGACCATCGCCATTGCGCTCTTGTGGTCGACAAAGTACCCCGAGGTCTCCCCCATTATGCATATCGAAGGGATACCGTGCACCTTTCCCAACCCGACGAACACTCCGCTGGCACCTATTATCCCCGCCGCAGGGTCTCCGGGAGGGAACTCTACTCCGTAACCTTTGTACTCCTTCTTTATTTTCAGATCGGTCACGGCCCCGAATATGCGCGGGACATCAACCATCTGGCCGGTGCCGTATCCTCCGAGGGTGATTATGCCGGATATCCCGTATCCCATCACGATGTTCAATATCTCGACGCAAAGTTCGAACTGCCCTTCTTGAGTGGAGCCTTGACAGTCTCCCCTCAGGAAAATGATGTCCCTGCCGCCGACATCCTTTACATACCAGAGCTGGTTGTTCGCCAGCTCGACGATGTTATCATCATCGAGAAGCACCTGAGGAGGGAAATGCTCGGAATAGATGGTCGCAAACCTCTCTGCGTTGAGGGAATCTGCTATGAAATCCCCCGCCGTCTTCCCGACGTTGCCTATCCCGGGCAGGCACTCTATGAAAAGCGGGTCTTTCAAGGAAGGTCTGCTGTCATAGATGACGATGGTCTTTTCCATTCTCTCCGTACTCCTCTATCACCGCTTTTCTGCGGTAATCTCCGTAGCGGTCCTCCGGCGAGAATCTTACCGGTACCGGACTCACGGTTGCCGATCCGCAAGAGGGGCAGCCGTCGTTCAAAGTGTATCTTCCGCACGAAGTGCATTTTCTGAAAGAGGATCTCATCTCACTTACTCTCGCGTTTGAGCGTGACGACCCCGCCGGAGGCAGTGAAATCGTTCATGGCCGTGACGGTCACTCTTTTCATTATGTCCTCTGCGTCCTTATACTCGCTGGCGGTGACCACCACCCTGTATCTCGGCGATCCGATTGAAGTGATCACTGCGTTATCGTCCTCGGCCGCTTCGAGTCCGGCCGCAAGCGCTTTCTTGATCAATTCGACCCCGTTCGGGGCAGAAGAGGTCATCTCAAGTATGCTGTCTATCTCAACAAAGGGAGGAGTAACGTTCTCCTGCGCCACTTCCATGAAGGTATCGACCCATTTGCCTGAGAACTCTTCCCTGAAGTCGTCCGGATACGCCACAGCGGATTCGAACGCTTCGTAAAGGGTCTCGTACGCTTCGAGGAGGTCCTTTGCGAACATCGTGAACGCATCATCCGGCGAGACGGAGATACGCTCGGCGATTATCTCCAAAAGCTTCTCGGCCTTGTTCTCATTCTTCCATTGCTGGATCTTCTCTCTTTTTTGGTGGTCGTTCACCGATTTAAGGGAAAGGTCGATGTGGCCTTTGGAAGAGTCTACGCCCAGAACCTTGCAGACTATCTTCTGCCCTTCCCTTATGAAGTCCCTGATATACTTTACCCAGCCAGTGGCGACGTCCCGGACGTGTACGAACCCCTCTTTCCCGTTGTATTCGTCCAAAGTGACGAAGGCACCGAAATTTTTCACACTTGTCACAGTGCAGACTACGAGTTCTCCGTTCTCGGGAAAGCCTTTGGCCCTCGACATCAGCCCATTACCTCAACGATCTCGCCCTTGATGTCTCCGATGCCTCCTTTGGGCACGACGAGGACGGATCCGCATACGTGGCAGGTCACTCTGGTGGCTGCCTTTCTGAACACGATCTGTTCATTCCCGCAGTCGGGGCATTTTACTTTTAAGAAATCGCCTGTCATGTGATCACTCCGTGAGCTCGAACTTCTTTGCCCTTATGCATGACGTAAGGTGCGCTTTTTTGCAGGTCTCGCATCTGAACCTTATGTTGACCCTCTTTGTGGGTTTCTCTCTGTCCTTCGGCTTCGGCCTGGGGTATCCTCCGTATCCGGAGGTCGCTTCTCTAAATCTCCTCTGACCCCATTTGAGCTCGCTGGCTTTTTTCTTTTTGACCCTTTCCACGTCATGTTCCGTGTGGGTCTTGCAGAAGGGGCAATATGTTTTGATCGTTCTGGGCATTTTCATTTATATCACCTGAAGTGAATCGGAGCGTGCTATTATCGAGGTTATATTAAAACTTCGCCCTCCCAGTTCTATTATAATAAGGACTGTGGCGCGTCATTCCATCTTCGTGACGCTGCCGTCGGGATGAGATATCAGAACGACATCCGCCGTGTTCAGGAAAAGACCGTTCTCGACAACTCCCGGAATGACATCTATCCTCGACTCAAGGAAGAACGGGCTGTCGATGGACTCGAATTTGCAGTCGTAGATGTAATTGCCGGCATCGGTGACGAAAGGCCTCTCACCGGAGACCCTCAATGTTGCTTTGCACCCCTGCCTTTCGAGGGCATAGGCCGTCTTCTTGTGGCCGTACGGGACGACCTCCACAGGCAGAGGGGTCCTTACGCCCAGCTTGTCCACGATCTTCGATTCGTCGACGATGATCACCTCGGTCAAACTGGCGGCGGCAACGATCTTCTCCCTCAGGAGGGCGCCTCCGAGTCCTTTGATCAGTTGTTTGCCCGGATCAACCTCATCCGCGCCGTCGATGGTCACATCGATGTGGCCGACATCGTCAACATCATAAATTTCGATCCCGAGGCTCTTTGCCAGATCCGCCGTGCGCTCGGATGTGGCGACGCACTTGAGCTCCCAACCTTTGCTGACAAGCTCCCCGACCCTCCTTATCGCATATTCTGATGTGGACCCCGTGCCGAGCCCGACGGTCATTCCATTCTTGACGTGATCGTCGACCGCTTTTTCAGCAACTATCTTCTTGAGGTTGAGTTCGTTCGCTGCCATTTTTTCATCCCGGCGTCCTGACAACGACATGAACATTTATCATCTTTCCCAGTAAGGCGCCGGCGGGGACCCTGCCGGCAATGATATATGCGCCCCTTTGGCGCTGGGACCGCCGTATAGTTTACCGGTTCTTGATGAAATCTATCATGATCCCTATCGCTTTCTCCGCGACCGGTCCCTTATCCTGCATAAAGCCGTGGAAAGTGCCCTCGAATTCATGCAGTTCCACCGGAACTCCCGCTTCAATGAGGTTATTGCGGTAACGTAACCCCTCGGGGGTCAAAGGATCGCCGCTTCCCGCCAGGATCATGAGTGCGGGAGGAAGACCTGTCAGTTGGTCCCTCGTCGCATAGACAGGGGAAGCAAAGGGTGATCTCGCATCTTCCGGGTCCGGAACATAACACAGAACGAACCTTTCGATGTCTTCGTTCGTGAGGATCTTCTTGCTCTTCGGTTTCTTGTAAGGGTCTTCTGCGGCGTCGGTGCCGGGATAGCACATGATCTGATATTTGATCTTGAGATCCTTTTTTTCGTTTGCTTTCATGCAGACGACCGTGGCGAAGTTGCCGCCCGAGCTGTATCCGCCGATCCCGATGTTCTCGCGGTCGATCTTATATTCTTCTGCATTGTCATAATAGTGTTTGACCACTTCGAAAGTGGCATTGATACCCACCGGATAAGGGTTCTGAGGGGCTTTAGGGTAATCTATGCTTATGATCTTGACATTTGTCTGTTCCAAGATCTGGAGGTTGATCTTTTCATCGTATTCCGGGAACATGAGGGCCCACCCTCCTCCGTGAATATCGATATACAGCGGCTTTTTTTCCTGAGAATCGAAACCGTACTCCAGAACCCTGATTTTGCCGTAAGAGGTATCGACATAACGTTCCCTGGCGATTGTTCTTTTTTTCATGAAACGTTCGGCCAGCTTCTGATATTTTTCGATTTTTTTGACTGCCTTTCTCCTGTCCATATCGGATGCCTCCCTGTATAAGCACCGTCTGTGTAAAACTTCACCATATTTATCATCGGCGTTTCCGAAGATAATGAGTTTCCATTGTGTATGGAGACAGAGTATCCGGAGGATGCAAGGTTAATCTACTTGACACCCCATTATCGGGCATATGCGCCTTGCGGCTTTGTATTCCGGAGGGAAGGACTCCACGCTCGCCCTGTATCTGGCACAGCAGATGGGACACGATGTCCCGTATCTTGTGAGCATACAGCCGAAGGGCGGGGAGTCATGGATATTCCATGTTCCGAACATGACAATGGCACCGTTCATGGCTGTGCTGCTCGGGAAGGAGCTGGTCACAGCGGAGACATCCGGTTCCGAGGAGGACGACATGCGCTCGCTTACGGAAGCACTTTCCTCCCTGGATGTTGAGGGTGTGGTGACAGGGGCCGTCTGGTCAGATTATCAATGGGACAGGATGAACATCGTCTGCGGGGAACTCGGCCTTAAAGTGATCGCCCCCTTATGGAGGAAAGACCAGGACAAAGTGCTCGACGAACTGCTGGAGGCGGGAATAAAGGCGGTCATGGTCGGATGCTACGCCGAAGGCCTTGACGAATCATGGCTGGGAAAGGAGATCACTTACGAAACAGCGGCTGAGCTAAGGGAACTTAGAGACAGATACGGGATAAGCGTGATCGGCGAGGGCGGTGAGTACGAGTCGCTGACCTTGGATTCGCCCATGCACAGGGGGATCCTCCATATTATCGAATATGAAATAGAATGGAAGAGAGGAAGCGGCACCCTCACAGTAAAGAAAGCGGAGATCGTCTGAGATCAGTTGGATATGCGTTCGATCGCCTTGACGATGTTGTTGATCTCTTTCTGAGGGTTCTTCCACATTCCAGGCGTCCATACCCTATGAATGTGCCAGCCTCTCGATTCAAGATATTTCTGCCTGTGGTAGTCCCTTTCTCTCGTGGAGTCGGACATCTCGTAGATGTGGTTGTCGCATTCGATACCGAGTATGTATCTGTCGCCCTGTTTGATGGCCAGATCTATCTGATATCCGCCTATGCCGACATCCTTCTCCACGCTGTACCCTTTCCTGACCAGCGCGTTGTATACCTTTTCGGCGATGGGTGATTCGCCGGGTACGGGGGGAGCGGACCTCCACCTGTTGTCGCCGAACGACTCAAGTATGCTGGCGGCAAGCGCCTTATCGCCGTTGCTCACTGCCTCGACGTACTGGAGATATTTCTTCAGTATGCGGGGGCCGTCGTTCTTGGATGTCTCGACCTGGAGTTCCTCCGGGTCGAAGGACAGGACGACATGGATCTTCTTCTTGGCGCGGCTGATGGCAACGTTCAGGCGGTTCTCCCCGCCTTTGTTGTTGAGCCATCCGAACCTCTGCATCAGTTTGCCCTCTTTGTTCTTGGCGTAGCCGATCGAGAATATGATGACATCTCTCTCATCCCCTTGGACGCTCTCTATGTTCTTTATGAAAAGGCCGGCATCTTCTCCGTTGTCGAACCTTATCATCTCCTGGTTCACCTTCTTTCCGAACTCGGGGTCTTTGGCGGACTCGTCATCGATAAGGTCGTTGATGAGGTCCCTCTGGGCAACGTTGAACGATATTATGCCGATGGATTCGTTCTCTTTCCTTGTTTTGAAGAAATCTTTCAACAGCTCCACGACGATCCTCGCCTCTTTGACGTTGGATTTGTTCGCCCATTCTCCGCCCACCTTGTGGACCTCGATCGGAGGCCTTTCCGGTTGGTTCACGTTCGGCGAGACATACAGTTTCCCGCCGTAGAACGCATAGTTGGAGAATGCTATCAGTTCCTCATATTTCGAGCGGTAGTGGAAGTTCAGCAGTATGTTGTCGTAACGGGTCCTTGCGAGATCGAGAAGACTTTCCTCCTCTAGAACCGCGGAGACCTCGTCCTCCTCCCCCTCGTAATCCTCGTCGGTCCCGTACTCGATGCGTCCGGAACCGAGGTTGGAGGGGCGCAGCTGTTTGTGATCCCCGGCGACCACGACCTTTTTGGCGCGGTATATGGAAGGTATCCCTTTCTCCACGTACATCTGCGAGGCCTCATCGAATATCAGAAGATCGAAAAGCCCCATCTCGAGGGGCATGATCTCGGATACCACCTCGGGAGTGAGAAGCCAGATCTTCACCCCTTTGAACAATTCGTAGCTGTACTTGTTGATGAATTTATTGAGGCTCCATTTCCTTTTGTTCTCGATGATCCTGATTATGTCGCCGCGGCGCTTGGATTCGGTGATGAACCGTATGTGCTCCTGCAGTATCTCCTCGACGCGGTCCTTTGTGATCTTCTTCTTCTCGCCTATCTTGCGGTCCATGTCCGCCACGATGCTGTCGAAGTCCTGTATGTCCTGAAGGAGGGCCTTATGGTCCGCATCGAACTTCTGAAGGTGGTAGTTCAGTATGTATTTGAGGATCATGTTGTTGCTCTCCTCATACGACCACCCGGCGTCCTTGGAAAGCGTGATGATGTCCCTCCCGTAAATGCGCTCGCGCTCGTTCAGCCTGTCGTACACCGTCGCGCGGGAAGAGTAGAGATCATAATCCTCAAGTGCACCGATCATGCTCTTCGGGTCGTCAAGCACCGTCTGCACGGTTCTCTCGTTGTAGGTGTTGAAGTATTTGTCGAGCATGGCCGTGGCCTCTCTGTTGACCTTACCTTTGGAGAACATCCTTGACATGAACCCTTTGCCCTTCCACTCTACCATCTGATGTTCCAGATCCATCAGGTCGGCTTTCATCTCGCCGATACTGTACTCCGACAGGTCCGGTTTCATCTGGGTGAACCACGGGGTCTTATCGATGCATTTGCAGTACTCGTCGAAGTTGGTCATCAGGACCTTATCCCCGAATTTCCTGTTGAGCTCTTTGACCTCTCCGTATTTGAGGTCGAGCATCTTCGCCGAAACGGCGGCTTTTATCATCTTATATTTCTCAAAATCTATCTTATCCTCAAGGTCGAGCCATCTTTCCATAGAGTAGAGTTTGTACGGTTCTATCCCGAAACCTCCCTCGCTGTACATCGTATCCGCTATGTTCGACAGAACCCCCACATCCCTGTCTATGCTTTCGGAGAGGGCGGCCAGATTGGAGCCTGTGCGCGGGGGGACGGATTCCAGCATACGTGCCAGTTGCATATAGAATTGGTCCTTGTTGTTCACGTCGTCTATCATCAGGCAATATTTCGACAGGGTGCCCAGCCTGGAATAGACGACATCCAGTGCCGTCTTCTTCTCAGAGACCATGAGGACGGTCTTTCCGTTGTTCACGGCGGATGTGATCAGGCCCGTGATGACCTGCGATTTACCGGTCCCCGGAGGACCCTGCACAACGAGCTCATCCTCTTTGTTCACAGCCGTTATGACATTCTCCTGGGCGCTGTTGAGGGAGTTTATGTAAGTGATCTCCTTCTCGGAAGCCTCAAGCCCTTTCTCCCTCAGCGCGGGAAGCGAAAGGGGGCTCGGCATGTCCGTGTAGAAATCGCCTTTGTTCAGGTCCTGTATCAGATTGGACAGGGCGGCGTTGATCTCTCTGCCGGCAAGAAGCTCATCGAAGTCTTTCTGGATGTAGCTTGAGTATGAGGGATACTTTCCGAGGATCACGTTATGTACCATGTGCAGGTCCCCGGGCAGATATTTGGGGAACTCGCCCGCTTTGTAGTCGACGAAGGGGACCGGGAGGCCGTACGTTATCTTGAGGGGGAAACCCTGGTCCTCATAGAACGCGACAAGGTTGTTCATGAAGGTCTCGCTGCTGAAGTCCTCGACCACGTTATGGGGGAGGGGGCGGTTCTTACCGCCGAACTTGATGAAAGCTAACAAAAGGGAGTTATTGTAGATCACATCCCTGGAATCGTCTATGCGGACGGAGACGCTCTTCGCATCTTTGTCAAGTATGACTGGGAAAAGAGCCAGCGGAGCGCGGATATCGAAGTCTTCCCCGGGAAGTCTCCCCTCGACGAAAGGATATCCGATGTACAGATCGTACTGTCCTTTATCTCTCATGTCCCTGTTGACCTCTCTTATCAGTTCGTTGAGATTTTTGAATATGCGCAGTTCTTCGGCGCTCTTCGTAGAGTCGCACAATTTAAGGGATTTCTTCCTTCCGAACATAAGGCCCATTATGTCGATGTCGGGTATGCTAGTGAGATCGAACGCATTCTTCTTGTAGATCTTCCCGAGATAAAGAAGGCGGTTGTTCCTGCTTATGTTGACCAATTTCTTCTGAAGCTCCCGCAGCGTCTTCGCGACATCCATATCCATGTTGGAGCCTCTCGCGGCGGTAACGGCATATTTCTTCGTTACCGAAATGAATTCGTCCCCGTACAATTCGACGAATCTCTGGCCCACGCCCGGTATGGCCGCGAAATCCTCCGCTTTGGTGGGGACCCTTTGCGCCATCTCCCTGAGCGCTTCATCGGTACAAACGGTGGGTGTCCTTCCGGTCGAGTGGGTGCGGTCCTCCCGGATATGTTCCCTAAGTTCTACAAGCTCAGAATAAAGGCCGTCTTCTAATCCCATAGGGCAGAATAGGTTTTCTTTAATAATATATGTGGGGTAGGCAAAAAGCCCAAGTGATTAATACCTCAGGCAAGATAGCCAAGCATGATATCCAAAGGGATCACGGGAGAAGGAAGGATGACCGTCTCGGAAGAGGACACCGCCGCCAGCCGGGGCAGCGGAACGCTTCCCGTGTTGGCAACGCCCGTGATGATCCTGTTCATCGAAAGAACGGCATCTCTCTGCATCCAGCCTTTCCTCGGAGAGGGGGATAGCACAGTCGGCACTTCTTTGGACATCAAGCATTCCGCACCATCGACCGTCGGTTCGGAAGTTTTCTGCAGAGTAGAGCTCATCGAAACGGAAAGGTCGAGGATGGTCTTTGACGTTAAGGTATGGGATTCCGCGGGCGAAGTGGGGTCCGGACGGCATGAGCGGTTCTTGGTCGACAACGCGAAATTCATGGCGAGGGCCGCCATCCGGAAAGAAAGCTGAAAAGACCCGGTCCGCTATTGTCTCATTCACTTCAAGAAAGGTGATTCAGAAAACCTGTCCGAACAGCCCGTGGACGACGACGGGGAACATAAGACATCCGGAAAGCGGTACCCTGGACCCCTCCACGTCCAAAGGTATCATCCCGATAAGGACGGATACCGCCAGTATCAACAGGCCGAACGGCCCTGTCAGCAGCACCACGAGAATAACGATCATACAAAGGACCCCTTTGTTCAGAACAGCGGTGTCGATCCTGTTCGTCAAACCGCACATCATTTTTCCGACCCAGATGGTCAAATGATAGCCCAGGAAGGATGCCGCCGCAGAGCTAAGCAGCAACAAAAGGAATTCAGGCGAACAGAACCCAGATGCACTGTTCCCAATGATGTCTCTGATCACAAGCACCGTTCCGGACCTTCCGCTGCCGGAAACGGATAATGTCACGAGTGAGAAGATAGAGGTCACCGTGCCGATGGAAGCGACCACAGAGATGAACCTCTCCGGTCTGTTCTCCGGAAGGAAGATCGAGGACAGCGACGCGCCTGCGGTCGCTGTTATGCCAGGATACCAACCGGCAATGGTGCCTGTGATGACCCCTTTGATCCCGGGAACGTGGTCCACAGGATGGATGCCGTCATCGCGCTGTTCCGGGACAGAGGCGTTCTTGAAAGAGGACAATAGCGCAGGAACTCCGAAAAGTCCGGTCAGCATCGGGAACAGCAGGGTCCCTTCTCCCAGGATCCCGGCGGAAGGGATCGGCAGTTCCATACAAAGCAGCCCCAGCACCCCGGAGGCCACCACCAGCAAAGCGGCCCAGACCTTGTTCCCGATTCCCCGCTCCTTCAAAACTATCGCCGTCAGCGTGAAGAGCAGGATCGAGATGGTGAAAAAATCAAGCCGCTCGGCCAGCCCGTGCAGCATCAGGTACTGGAGAGGTATCGCAAGGAGCAGCGCCGATGAGGCGCCTATGACGCTGCCGATCGCCGCAGCGCGGACCGCGCACATACCCCGCCCCTGCATCAGAAGTCTGTGTCCGGGAAGAACGGTCAGCGCCTCGTCCGGGTCCGGCGCGCCTATGAACACCGAAGGAACGAAATCAACGAAAGAATGGACGACGGATGCCGACATTATGAGGGACGATACGATGATTGGGGCATTCGATACCGAAGTGAAAGATGATATGAAGGATTCCAGGGCAGGATAGGAAACCAGCATGATCGAGGCCAGGGTGTTGACGTGTATCCCCGGGACCGCTCCGGTGAAGGTTCCGATCAAAGAACCGGCAAGACATGCCGCCAATACCAACAGGATAAGTTCCGGCCCCACGGCCGAAGATCCCTCGCGTTCAACTTAAAGATGGGAAGTACAGTTATTATAACTGAAAAGGCGGTCTGACCACACGAGGTTTAGCATAAAGCGCCGCTGCAGGAGCGGTTCTGATTACAGAGTGAGGTCCAACATGCTTTTGATCATGATGCCCAAACTTTCGCTCAGTTCTTGTTTTCCCGAGCCTTTGCCGAAGACCACAAGGATATCTTTTACCGATATCTCGTTCTCTTTCAGAGCGCCGACTATCGCAGACAATGTGCCCCCGCTGCTGACAATATCGTCCACAAGGACGACCCGGTCCCCTTTTTTCAGGCCGTTCATGTAGACGATACCTTCGGAGTAACCGGTGCTGTATCTGACGGGGATCTCCCCTTCAAGACCATACTGTCTCTTTCTGATTATTGAATAGGGGATCCTCAATCTGAGCGATAATGCGACCGCCAGCGGTATGCCCATCGCTTCAGGCGCAACGATGCGGTCGCAGTCGAAGTCCCCGGCCGAGACCATCCAATCGATTATCTCCTCCAGCATATCTGGCTCCATCAATGGTATGCCGTCTGTGACGGGATGGACCAGGTACGGATATCCGTTCCTGTCGATGACCGGACCGCCGATCACACTGGCCTTCAGCCTCTCGTACATAATGATATAACGCCGCATCGGCTTTTATTAATACCGCCAGGACGTAATGCCCAATGGAATATGACCTGGAAAGGGGTTGCTTTCTGTATTTTCTGTTGCCGTTCCTGTCACATTTATCATATATGAATAACATAAAGAGATCAATGAGGCAATAAACTGTTTTTCACTATTTTTTACCGATAAGTATAAAGGCTCGTCCCCCTGGCATTTTTTT